>JANMXS010000187.1:0-8595 GCA_031394335.1 Burkholderiales bacterium | reverse complement strand
GCCGACCACGCTCGCCCTGCTGTCACCGCCACTCAGCATCGGTTCCTTCTTCCCGGCCGCGTTGTACTTTGCCGTGCTGCTGAGCCCGCGCTGGGGTATCACCGCCGCCATAGTAGCGTTGCTCATCGCAATCTTTGTGGTGCTCGGCGGCCAGGCCACAGCTGGACTGCCGATACTGTTTCCCAATGCACCGCGCACCCAGGTAGCCCATTTCGGCATACAGCTGGTGATGTTTATCGTGCCAATTTTCCTGATCCTGCGCAGCCAGTCCCAAGCCTTGCAGCGTGCCGATGAGGAACTTGCCAAGCGCAAAAAAACCGAACGCGAATTGCGCCATCTGAACGACAACCTCGAGTCGCTGATTGCAGCGCGTACCCGCGAGCTGGTCGCGGCCAATGAAGAGCTCGACACCTTCACGCACCGCGTTGCGCACGATGTGCGCGGCCCGCTTGGACAAATCTGCGGCTTCGTCAGCTTGGCCAAAATGCTTCCCGCCGTTGCCGGCGATGAAAAAGCCATGTCGCATCTCAACTGGGCGATGGTTGCAGCGCAACGCCTGATGGACCTGGTCAGCGGGCTGTTATCGCTGGCGAATCTGGGCCGGGCCCGGCTGGCGCTTGAGGACGTCGATCTGGACGCACTGCTGGCGGATGTTGTCACCGGCGCACAAAGTCAGCTCTCGGGACGCGCCATCGACTGGCGCATCGGGCCGCTGGGCAGCGTCCGTGCCGATCGCGCGTTGATCGCCAATGTGTTTACCAACCTGATCCAGAACGCGTTGAAATTCACGCGCGATCGCAACCCCGCAGTAATCGAAATCTTGCTCGATGCGGCCAGCACAGATACCTCGCGCCTGACCGTGTGCATAAAAGACAATGGGGTCGGCTTCGACATGGCGCATGCAGGCAGGCTGTTTCAGGAGTTCCAGCGCCTGCATTCCAGCAGCCAATTCGCCGGCAGCGGCGTGGGGCTGGCCTCGTGCAAGCGCATCATCGAAATGCATGGCGGGAAGATTTACGCACATGCCGAACTCAATCTCGGTGCGGCGTTTTACTTCTGGCTGCCACGGATGCAGGCGCAACCGCCAGCCAACGCAGCCGCCTGATGCGCTAGGAAAAAGTGCCGGCGTACTGCTTGCGCAATTCGTTCTTTTGCACTTTGCCCATGGCATTGCGCGGCAAATCGGCGACGATGAACACCCGCTTGGGTACCTTGAAGTTGGCGAGCTTGGCCTTCAGTGCCTTGATGATTTTATTTTCATCGAGCGTCTGCCCGGGCTTGGCGACCACCACGGCGGCTACCGCTTCGCCGAAATCGGCATGCGACAGGCCGATCACGGCGCTCTCCATCACCCCCGGCATTTCATCGATGAGCAATTCAATTTCTTTCGGGTACACGTTGTAGCCGCCGGAAATCACCAGATCCTTGGAGCGACCGACGATGCTGATGTAGCCATCGGCATCGATGAAACCCACGTCCCCAGTCTTGAAGAAACCGTCCGGGGTGAATTCTTCCTTGTTCTTCTCTGGCAGCCGCCAGTAGCCGGGCAATACATTATCGCCCTTGACCTGGATATTGCCGATCTCGCCCGCCTTGGCGATGCTGCCGTCATCGTTCAGCACCCGCACCGCCACGCCCGGCAACGGCAGGCCGACCGTGCCGCCACGTCGCGATGCCGGCGCACCCTCAAGCGGGTTGGAGGTGATCATGCCGGTTTCAGTCATGCCGTAGCGTTCCAGGATAGTTTGGCCGGTGCGCATCTGGAATTCGTTGAAGGTTTCCGCCAGCAGCGGGGCTGACCCGGATACAAACAAACGCATATGCTTGCACAGCGATTGACCGAATGCCGCTTCCGCCAGCAGGCGCACATACAGCGTCGGCACCCCCATGAATACCGTCGCGCGCGGCAAGGCCGCAATCGCCGCCTTCGCGTCGAACTTGTTATGGAAGATCATCCGCCCGCCGTTGAGCAACACGCAATGCGCCGCTACGAACAGGCCATGCACATGGAACAGCGGTAGCACATGCAGCAACACATCGTCCGGCTTGAAGCCCCAGTACTGGTGCAACACGAGCGCGTTTGACGACAAGTTGCGATGCGTAATCATCGCGCCCTTGCTGCGTCCAGTGGTGCCGGAGGTATACAGAATCGCGGCAAGATCATCGGCGGCTCTGGGCACAACCTCCAGCATTGGCGCGGCTTTTGAGGCATTTTCGGCCCAGGAGCCGCGCCCATCCTCATTCAAGGTGAACCGATGGGCAACGCCCAAACGGGTGCAGATCGGTTCAACCCAGCTTGCATCCCTGCTGCTGTGAATGAAAATTTTCGGTTCCGCATCACCCAGGAAGTAGGCGATTTCGCCTTCGCGGTAGGCACTGTTCAGCGGCAGATAAATCACCCCGGCGCGCAGACAGGCCAGGTACAGAATCAGCGCCTCCGGCGACTTTTCCACCTGCACCGCGACGCGTTCACCCGGGGTGACACCGAGCGCGCGGATGTAACCCGCATAGCGTGCTGCGGTGTCTTCCAGCTCACCCACTGTAATCACGCGACCGCTCTCGGTTTCCAGAAACGGGCGCGATTTATCGGCGGGGAAGCGGGACTGGAACAGTGCGTAGAGATTTTCGTTCATGGTTATTGTTGTAACGGGAGTGAGTGATTCGTTGTGGGTAGCCGCATTGAGTCGCCGGCTTCACGGCAAACGCTATTCTCGCAAAAAACCGACATTGAGTTCGCGTTCGGCCACGCGCGCGCTGACATATTCACCGATTTCATGGTGCGTGGTCGACGATTCACCCAAAATACTCGCGATCGCCCGGTTCGGCAGCAGGTGGATCACCCCACCGTGCAACAGGCTCACTTTCGCCGACGCCGCCGCCAGCAGCACATAAACGCCGCCGCCAAGATGGCCCAGCACGGTGGTTTCGATCGCAGTACCGGCATTTGCGAGCGTTGCCAGCGCAACCGCCGCATCAGCCAGATAACTCGACAGCATCACCCGCTCATCGTCCAGCGACGCCGCGTGAGCCTCGCAATCCACCAGCAAGTGCAGGCGCTGCGGCTTCTCGATGCCCAGCGTCCAGAGGCGATCCGCCAGCGCCCAGGCGCGTGCCGCACCCAGCGGTTTTTTATCGACGATGCCAAACAGGGTAATCGAGCCAGCCGCATCGCGCGCCTCGCCCGACAGGATGCCGCCCTGCTCGACCACTTGATAGCCCTGCGGATAGAGGGCGGTCAAATCCTTGCGCTGTACCGGCTCGCTGCGCACCGCCGGCGGCGCCACACTGGGTAGACGTGCGCCCAGTTGCTGGTGCTGTTGATACCAATGCAGTGGCGCGGCCCGCGCCGCGATATCCCAAGCCAACGCGTTACCGGCGCCGAGCCTGGCACGCGCCTCGGCACCGATGGCCGCCACAGCAATAGCGCGGAACATGGCGTCGTCCACCATGCTGCCCGCGTTCTGCGCGAGGATCGAGGGGCCGGACATCGCCAACTGCGTGTTCGCCGAGAACACGCGCGCTGCGGCCAGTGCCGCCAACATGCTCGCGCCGCCGTAACAGTGGGTGCCCAGCAAGACCGTAAATGGCGCCCCGGAAAGGGCCATGGCTAGCGCCGCGCGATACATATGCCGGAATGCGCCGAGGGCCGGCAACCCCTCGGAGACGCGCGCGCCGGCTGAGTCCAAATACAACAGCAGCGGCATTTTTTTCGCCGCGACGATGTGGAACAGGCTGGCCAGCTTGTCGCATTCACGCACCCCCAGCGAACCCGAGGCGATGCGGTTTTCGACGATGGCAACGAATACCTCGGCACCGTGCAGATGGCCACGTCCCAGCGTCAGATTGCCGACGGTTTCACCCTGTGCTGTAAAGGCGGTACTTGTCTTGAGCGATGCGAGCAGGGAGGCGGGCGTGAATGAATCGGGCATGACGGAGGCAGACGTAAACGGTGAACGACTCGCCATGTTACCGCAGCTGTACCGTAGCGGCAGACGCACAAAAGTGATGATGCTTAAGCTTGCGCGGTGCCATAATTCAGCAACCACAAAATCAACTGCAACCGTAAGATATAGCCATGACCTCAATGCTCGGCTCCCTCAAAGAATCTGCCCTCAAACTCAAACGCGATGGCCTGAAGGTGCGACGTCTGATCGCCGCCTGCAAGCAGTTGCTGTCGGAGCGCGGCGAAGCCCTCGGCGTGTCGCTGGCGGCAGAAACGCTGGCGCTGTATGCCGAATTATCCAGCGCCGAGCAGGTGACGTTTTTCGAGGCGCTGAAAACCGAGTTCGCCCCCGATCCGCGCGAGGTGCTGCGCACCGCCACCGAGTACGCGCAAGCACCGGACAGCGCGCGCCTCGCCGCCCTCGCCCACGCCACCGAGCCGCCACGCCAGGAACTGTTGCGACGCCTCAACCGCGCGCCCGGGGCCACGCGCGCTATCGTGCGCATGCGCGAGCGCCTGCTCGAGGCCTTGCCCAGGGATCGCGAATTGCGCCAGGTCGATGACGATCTGCGTCATCTGTTGTCGTCGTGGTTCAACCCGGGGTTTTTGAAAGTCGAGCGCGTCGACTGGAACACGCCGGCTACACTGCTTGAACAGATCATCCGGCACGAGGCGGTGCATGAAATCCGCGGCTGGAACGATTTGCGCCGCCGCCTGCAAGGCGATCGCCGCTGTTTCGCATTCTTTCACCCGGCCCTGCCCAGTGAGCCGCTGATTTTTGTCGAAGTGGCGCTGGTGCACGATATGCCGGCCGCGATCGGACCGTTGATCGATATCGACAGCGACGCGCAGCCGCCCAAGGAATATCAGGTCGCCGTGTTCTATTCAATCAGCAATTGCCAGCCCGGCCTGCGCGGCGTGTCCCTGGGCAACTTTCTGATCAAGCAGGTGGCGGCAATGCTGGCCGCCGAGTTCCCGCGGGTCAAACATTTCTGTACGCTGTCGCCGATTCCCGGCTTCAGAGATTGGCTGCGCAGAACCCTGGCCAGCCAGGATCAGATCGCCCCGCTCCCGGACGCAGTGAATGCCAGCCTGGAAGCGGTACGCCGCAGCATTGGCCCATTGCTCGAGCGGCCGATAGCCGATTTGCGCGCCGCCGACAAGCCGCGCGAAAAAGTCGCGGCACATCTCGAGCGGCTGTGTGCCGCCTACCTGCTCGGTGTTGGCGAAAACGACGGCGTCACCCGCGACCCGGTTGCGCGCTTCCACCTCAATAACGGTGCACGCCTCGACCGCCTCAATCTCAACGCCGATATCTCGAACAAGGGTCTGCAGCAGTCGTTGGGGCTGATGGTCAACTACGTTTATGAATTGCGCACCATAGAGCGCAATCACGAGAAGTTCATGAAGGGCAACACCGAAGCTTCGAAAGCGGTACGCGGCCTGGTCAGCTGAGGTTGAGGTACTCGTCGCGCTTGTTGATGATGTCCTGGCGCCATCGCAAACCGGAAAACTTTATGTAGAACGCCATTCCGCGCGGATTTTGAAACAAAAATGCCTCGAGACCCCCGCCAATATTGGACTTTGCCTTTTTTGCGCATCTCGCTGCAAACTGATTTTACCGGGCTCCCCCTATGCTCTGCGTTCAAAACCGTGTGACTAAGGGAAATCCCCAATTGCTCCACTCTGTGCAGTGACCTAGAATCAGCGCACCCGCCCAAGAGGCATGTTTCGCTAGAGCCGCAATGGATACCCGTATGCCGCATGAAACCAGCGCCAACCCGCTGTTGCAGTCTTGGGACACGCCTTATGGTCTGCCGCCGTTTGGCCAGTTCGGCGCGCAACATTTTGCACCCGCCTTTGCGGTAGCGTTGAAAGCGCATCGCGAGGAACTCGATACCATCGCCACTCAGGTTGCCGCCCCGACTTTTGACAACACCATCGCCCCTTTCGACAAAAGCGGGCGACTGCTGAGCCGCATCAAGGCACTGTTTGACAACCTCACCGCATCGGAAACTTCGCCTGCGTTGCAGGCTGCCGAACGCGAGCTGGCCGCGCATAGCAACGCGGTCTACATGCATGACGCCCTGTTCAAACGCGTCGATGCCCTGCACGAGACGCGCGCTTCGCTGGGCCTTGAGTCGGAACAGTTGCGCACGCTGGAACGCATTCACCTCGATTTCGTCCGCGCCGGCGCCAAGCTCGCCCCGGTGGCACAGACGCGTTATGCCGAAATCATGGAACGGCTCGCCGAACTCACGACGCGCTTCACACAAAACGTGCTGGCCGCCGAGGCCAATTTTCAGTTGGTATTGCGCGCCGACAAGGACATCGCCGGCCTGCCCCGATCGCTGCTCGCTTCTGCCAAAAATGCCGCGCTGGAACGCGGTGTGAACGATGCTTATGTAATTACGCTATCGCGCTCCCTGATCACGCCCTTCATCACCTTCTCCACCCGCCGCGATCTGCGCGAGCAAGCATTCAAGGCTTGGTCCCAGCGCGGCAGCGGCGGCAACAACACCAATGACAATCTGCCGGTGGCTGTTGAAATCATGCAACTGCGCCTCGAGCAGGCTCGCTTGCACGGCTACGACAATTATTCCGATTACGCCCTCGCCGACATGATGGCCGCTACGCGCAAGGCGGTGGACGATCTGCTGATGCGCGTCTGGGAACCCGCCAAAATCAAGGCCGCAGCCGAATGCGAAGCGCTCAACGATATGGCGATTGCCTGCGGCGAACGCGCCGCTATCGAACCTTGGGACTGGCGTTATTACGCCGAGAAAGTGCGGGCCGCGCGTTACGATCTCGATGACGCTGCGATCAAGCCCTACTTCCCGCTGGAGCGGATGGTGGAAGCCGTATTCGACTGTGCCCACCGCCTGTTCGGCCTGACCTTTATCGAGAAGCCGCACATCAAGGCCTATCACCCGGACGTGAAGGTCTATGAAGTCCGCGATGGCCACGCCGCCAATCGTCTGGTTGGCGTATTCCTGCACGATAATTTCGCGCGCGCCACCAAGCGTGGCGGCGCATGGATGAGCTCATACCGCCTGCAAAGCCGCATTGAGGGCAATGTATTGCCGATCATCGTCAACAACAATAACTTTGCCAAGGGCGCGCCGGGCGAACCCACCTTGTTGAGCTTTGACGATGCCCGCACCCTATTCCACGAATTCGGCCATGGCCTTCACGGCCTGCTGTCCAATGTGCATTACGAACGATTGTCCGGTACCCGCGTGCTGCGCGACTTCGTCGAGCTGCCCTCACAGTTGTTCGAGCACTGGCTGAGCGAGCCGCAAGTGCTGAAACGCTTCGCGCGTCACTATCTGAGCGACGAGCCCATTTCCGACGAACTGATCAGCAAACTGAAACAGGCGCGCACCTTCAATCAGGGCTTCGAGAACGTCGAATTCGTTTCGTCAGCACTGGTGGACATGGCGTTGCACAGCCGCAACCAGATGGACGATCTCGACCTGGACAAATTCGAAGCCGAACAACTCGCGCGCATTGGCATGCCCAAAGAAATCGTCATGCGCCATCGCCTGCCCCATTTCCAGCACCTGTTCTCCGGCCCCGGCTATGCCTCGGGTTATTACGTCTATCTGTGGGCGGCGGTGCTGGATGCGGACGGCTACGAAGCCTTCGTCGAAGCCGGCAACCCCTTCGATGGCGAGGTGGCCGGGCGTCTGCGCAAATTCATCTATTCCAGCGGCAACACCATGCCACCCATGGACGCCTATCGCGCCTTCCGCGGCCAAGATCCCAAAGTGGAGCCGATGTTGCGAAAGAAGGGCCTGGTAGCGGGCTAGCCATTTGCGCATTGAAATGCCGGACAAGCCAGTGACAGAGCGCGCGTCACGATAAGGTGCTGCAAATCGCCCGGCACGCAAATCCACTTTGGCTTAATCTGTTGTCCAGATTGCACTCCGCGCAATACGAGGCCCAACCCAATGGACGACAAAGAACAAGCCCGGCACGATAAACAGCTCGCAACCAAGCAAGGTTATATCGACGAAATCCAGCGGGTGCGCGCGCAGCTCAAGGCCGGCAAGGTCAGCGCCGCCTATGCGACAGCGGTGGAAACCGAACTGGCGGGCAAGATCATCCGGCTGAATCAAAGCCTGGGCATCAAATAGGGCGAGTGGCAAAAGCCTTCAGTTTTGCCTGCGAAATGCAGTCGGGTGCGTAGATATCGCCAGTGCAAAACCAGTTAGATGCGACGGGTTCGTACCTCGACCCACAAACTGCGCGAGCTGCCAAGTCAGTGCGCCTGCCAGCCACGCTGAATCGCGGCGCGCTCCCCGGCTGCATCCAGCGCTTCACCGGCGATTTCCGCATCAACCAGGCGCAAGATGGAATCCGGCATCGCGCTGCCGGCCATGCGGTAGGTCGTGCCTGCTTGATTGCCGGCCTTTTCACGAGTCAGCAGCTGGATGCGCCAATCGCCATTGTCGCGACAGGCGACCCCGGCACTGGGACCGTCCTTGAGCATGAAGGCGCGGCAGTACGCCCCCGATTTGGCGGCGTAACTCAAGCCGATCTTGACCGGTCCACCGACAACGGCATCACCTGCCACCTGTGTATTCAGCGCCACTGCCAAGGTGCCGCGCGCGCGGAGTAGTCCATCCTGTGCGCTCATCATGCCCACT
>JANMXS010000186.1:0-4662 GCA_031394335.1 Burkholderiales bacterium | reverse complement strand
AACTCAGTGCTCTACACCACCAAGACCACCACGACCACCGCGACCACAACGCCATTGCCGGGATCCCTGTTCATGAACATCGAGTCCATTGCTGGAAAAAAAGTCCACACCAACGATCATCTGGCACAAAGTGCTGTCATGGCGATGATTGCGGCTGCCTTGCTGAGTCTCGCTGCCTGCAGCAAACCGGACGCCGCTGCACCCGCACCGCGCCCGGCACTGGCCTATACCATCGCTGCCGGCGCCGGCTCCGAAACAGAACTTTACGCCGGTGAAATTCGTGCCCGCCATGAAGTCGATCATGCCTTCCGCGTCGGCGGCAAAATAATCCAGCGCCTGGTGGATGCCGGCGCCACTGTCAAAAAAGGCCAGCCGTTGGCCAGGCTGGATCCGCAGGACGTCCGCCTTTCTGCCGACGCCGCGCGCGCGCAGGTCGCCGCGCAACAAGCCGAGACCGACTATGCCGGCAGTGAGCTGATCCGCTATCAAGACCTGTTTGCCAAAGGCTTCGTCAGCAAATCTGCGCTCGACCAAAAACTCAACGCCGCCAATGCCGCCAAGGCGCGTCTCGCCGCGCAGCGCGCACAGGCGGATGTATCGATCAATCAGGCCGGTTACGCCACCCTGGTGGCAGAACTTGATGGCGTAGTGACGCAGGTCAACGCCGAAGCCGGGCAAGTGGTTTCCGCAGGTCAGGCGGTGATGAAGATCGCCGACCCCAAAGAAAAAGAACTGCTGATCAGCGCACCGGAATCGAAGATCGGCGAATTCAAGGCGGCCGCTGCCAAAGCCGCTGGTAACAAAGATGCGCAGGCGGCCAATCTGCGCGTGGCGCTATGGTCGCAACCCGGCAAATATTATGCGGCGCGCATCCGCGAAATCGGCGGCGCCGCCGATGCGGTCACGCGTACTTATCCGGTGCGCCTCACGATTCAAGCAGCCGACGAGGCCATCCAGCTGGGCATGACCGCCTACTCGGTATTCGGCAGCGCCAATGAGTCAACCACCCTGGCAGTGCCGCTGTCCTCGCTGTATGTGAAGGCCGGCGTCACCGGTGTGTGGCTGATCGCCGCCGACGGCAAGGTCAGCCTGAAGCCGGTGACGGTGCTGCAATACCGCGAGACCACCGCATTCATCAAACCCGAAGCCGGCGGCGTGAAGGCGGGCGATGTGATCGTGGCCGCCGGCGTGCATAAATTGCGCGACGGCGAAGTGGTGAAACCAATCCGCGATCCGCTGGTAACCGGTGACGGTAAAGTCGCCTACATCCCCGCTGAACCTGGCGCGCCTGCCGTCGCACAACAGTAAGCACAACAGCCCATCTTTCATTCGCGCAGCGCAGCAGTCCGCAAGCACCTGCCACCACCCGACCGCATATGAAAAACTTCAATCTGTCCGAATGGGCGCTGAAGCACCAGCCCCTGGTGCTGTACCTGATCGTGATCCTGGGCGTGATCGGCGCGCTGTCCTATGGTCGCCTCGGCCAGTCGGAAGACCCGCCCTTCACCTTCAAATTCATGACCGTGCGCACCATCTGGCCGGGCGCCTCGGTCACCGAGGTCGATCAGCAGGTTACCGAGCGCATCGAAAAAAAGCTGCAGGAAGTTCCGAATATCAACTTTGTGCGCAGCTACTCGCGGCCCGGCGAATCGCTGATCTTTTTTGCAATCAACGACGCCGCCCCTTCTTCAGCCGTGCCCGAAACCCTGTACCAGGTGCGCAAGCGTGTCGGCGATATGCGCCAGACTTTGCCGGCCGGTATCCAGGGGCCGATTTTCAATGACGAATTCGGCGACACCTTCGGCAATATTTTTGCGCTGACCGGCGAGGGCTATTCCTGGGCAGACAAGAAAATATTCATCGACCGCTTGCGTCGCGAATTGCTGCGCGTGCCGGATGTGGCCAAGGTCGACATCATCGGCGAGCAGGAAGAAAAGATTTACATCGAGCTCTCCAACGTCAAGCTGGCGACCTTGGGGATCGACGGCAGCACCATTATCGCGGCGATGCAGGCGCAGAACGCGGTGGCCCCGGGCGGCGCGTTCGAGACGGCTTCCGACAAAATTTTCGTGCGCGCCACCGGCGCCTTCGACAGCGTCGATGCGATCCGCAATTTCACCTTGCGCGCCAACGGGCGCGTGCTCAAGATCGGCGATATCGCCACCGTCAAACGCGGCTATGCCGACCCGCCCTTCACCAGGATGCGCTATATGGGCCAGGAGGCGATGGGCCTCGGCGTGGCGATGCGCCAGGGCGGCGACATCATCGAGCTCGGCAAGCATCTCGACCGCGCACTGGCTGATCTGGAAGCGACATTGCCGGTCGGGCTTGAGTTGCACCGTGTCAACGATCAACCCAAGGCGGTCGCCAACAGCATCAATGAATTCGCGCGTTCGCTGAGCGAGGCCGTGTTGATCGTGCTGGCGGTAACCCTGTTCAGCCTCGGCATCCGCACCGGCCTGGTGGTGGCGCTGTCGATCCCCCTGGTGCTGGCCGCGACCTTCCTGTTCATGTATGTATTCGATGTCGGCCTGCACAAGATTTCGCTGGGCGCGCTGATCCTGGCGCTGGGCCTGCTGGTCGACGACGCGATCATCGCCGTTGAAATGATGGCGATCAAAATGGAGCAGGGCTGGGATCGCACCAAGGCCGCCAGTTTTGCCTACACCTCCACCGCCTTCCCGATGTTGACCGGCACGCTGGTGACCGCCGCCGGTTTCCTGCCGATCGGCCTGGCCAAATCCGGCACCGGCGAATACACGCGCTCGATCTTCCAGGTGACTTCACTCGCCCTGATTATTTCCTGGTTTGCGGCGGTGATTTTCATTCCGTATCTCGGCTTTCATATGTTGCCGGATTATCGCGATGGCGTGCCGGTGGTGACGCCGCGCATGCGCCGTATTGCTGATTTGCTGGCGAAGATTCCGCTGATCGGCAAGCGTCTGTCACACAGCGTTGCGCCCTCAGGCGCGACCGAGTCGCACGCCATGCACGATTCGACACATGTCGATCACGATGTCTACGACAAACCGTTTTATGTACGCTTTCGGAAACTGGTGGCGTGGTGCGTGACCCATCGCAAGACGGTGATCGCGGTCACGGTGCTGCTGTTTGCAGTCAGCATCTTTGCGTTCAAATTTGTGCAGCAGCAGTTCTTCCCGTCCTCAACACGCGTGGAATTGCTGGTGGATCTGAAACTGCCGGAAGGCTCTTCATTTACAGCCACCCAGGCGCAGGTGCTGAAAATGGAAGCCCTGCTCGACCGCGAGAAGGATCTCTACGTCAATTACGCCAGTTACGTCGGCACCGGCGCCACCCGCTTTTATTTCCCGCTGGATCAGCAACTGCCGGCCGCCAGCTTTGCGCAATTCGTGATTACAGCCAAAGGCATCAAGCAACGCGATGAATTGCGCGCCAAAGTTCTTAGTCAAGTCGACACACAGTTCCCGGCCGTCCGGGTTCGCGTATCGCGTTTGGAAAACGGCCCGCCGGTGGGCTTTCCGATACAGCTACGCGTCTCGGGAGTGGATATTCCGACGGTGCGCGCCAACGCCCAACTTGTTGCCGCAGTGATGCGCGCCAACCCGAATACCGCCAATGTGCAATTCGACTGGGATGAACTCGCCAAGACCATCAAGCTCGAGATCGACCAGGACAAGGCGCGCCTGCTGGGCATCAGCAGCCAGGAGCTGGCCACTTTCGTCAACAGCTCGCTGAACGGCACCCAGGCAACCTTCTACCGCGAACGCGACAAGCTGATCGAGGTGCTGATCCGCGGCCCGGACAATGAGCGCGCACGGCTGTCGCTGCTCGAGAGCCTGTCGGTGCCGACGCGTTCCGGGCGCTCGGTGCCGCTCACGCAAATCGCCAAGGTCCGCTATGAATTTGAAGAAGGCGTGATCTGGCGCCGCGACCGTCTGCCGACCATTACCGTGCGCAGCGATATTGCGGTTGACGGCGTGCAGGCCGCCACCATCGTCGCGCAACTGACACCGGAGCTGAACAAGCTGCGCGCAAAATTAACGCCCGGCTATCGCATCGACATTGGTGGCGCCGTGGAAGAAAGCGCCAAGGCGGGCGCTTCGATCGCTGCCGGCTTGCCGCTGTTCCTGTTTGTGGTGCTGACGGTACTGATGATCCAGCTGATGAGTTTCCAGCGCGTCATCCTGGTGGTGCTGACGGCGCCCCTGGGCCTGATTGGCGTCGTCATTTTTCTGCTGCTGTTCAACAAGCCGATGGGCTTTGTCGCACAGCTCGGCATCATCGCGCTGTTCGGCATGATCATGCGCAACTCGGTGATCCTGATCGACCAGATCGAGCAGGACATCGGCGCCGGCCACAAGCCGTTCAACGCGATCATCGATGCCACCGTTCGACGCTTGCGCCCGATCGTATTGACCGCGCTGGCCGCGATCCTGGCGATGATTCCGTTGACGCGTTCCGACTTTTTCGGGCCGATGGCGGTGGCAATCATGGGCGGGCTGCTGATCGCCACCCTGCTCACCTTGATGTTCCTGCCGGCGCTGTACGCAGCCTGGTTCCGCATTCATCCGGAGACGCCGGGCAGGCCAGCCGTGACCGTAGCGGCCTGAAACTTTTCAGTTTACGCACCATCGTAGAACGCCATTTGGCGGGCTTCTCCAGCCATTTTTGCCTTGCAAG
>JANMXS010000185.1:0-4444 GCA_031394335.1 Burkholderiales bacterium | reverse complement strand
TACGCTTCAGCCTGTATTGCCAGCCGAATCAGCTTTCCTGTCGCTATTTCAACCAATTTCACCATGCAAGACGATACCCAATCCCCCCAAATAAGCGAATTTTACCCGCCAATTGAGCCATTTGACGCCGGACAGCTCAAGCTCGATGACATTCACACCATGTATTTCGAGCAATCGGGCAACTCCAAGGGGATTCCGGTGGTGTTCTTGCACGGCGGGCCAGGGGCCGGGGCATCTGCGGCGCACCGCCAGTTCTTCGATCCGGACGCCTACCGTATCATCATTTTTGACCAACGCGGCGCCGGACGCTCGGCCCCGCTGGGTGAATTGCGCGACAACACCACCCCCCATCTGATCGCAGATATGGAAACCTTGCGTCAGCATCTTGGCGTTGAACGATGGATTGTTTTCGGCGGATCGTGGGGATCAACGTTAGCGCTCGCTTACGCGGAATACCATCCGGAACGGGTCATGGCCCTGGTGCTTCGCGGGATCTTCCTGTGCCGCCAAGCGGAAATCGACTGGTTCCTGTACGGTCTCAAGAACATTTTTCCGGAGGCTTGGCACAAGTTCGTGAACGCACTGCCGGTGCATGAGCACGGCAATATCCTCAAGGCTTACTATGCCTTGCTCACCGATCCAGATCCGGCGGTGCACTTGCCGGCGGCACGCACATGGAGCATTTACGAAGGCTCCTGTTCGACCTTGCTGCCCAATCCCGGCCTGCTCGCCAATTTCGGCTCCGACCGCGTCGCGCTCGGGCTGGCGCGCATCGAGGCGCACTATTTCATGCACGACATTTTCCTGCCGGAGAATTTCCTGCTCGATCACGTCAGCCGCATCCGCCATGTGCCCACCACCATCGTGCAGGGCCGCTACGATGCGGTCTGCCCGATCGTCTCGGCGGATGACCTGATGCGTGTCTTTCCGGAAGCCGATTACCAGATCATCAACGATGCCGGCCATTCCGCCTTTGAGCCGGGGATTCGCGCCAAGCTGATCGAAGCCATGGAAGCGCTGAAAGTACGCTTCCGTTAGCCAGTTGCCGGCGGCGCCCCTCAGCTGCTGATATCTTCGGCGTAGCCGTTCAGGCGCCGTTGTATCCGCGCTCGTTGCGTGGGGCTTGCCTCTGACAGCAACGACATCATCAGCGATATCGTTGAATCGAACTGGCGATCGAGCTCCGCCTGATAGCCAGCCTCGCGTCCATGCTCCGGCTGCAGCAGCATGCGGCGAAGTTCGGTTTGCAGCAGCGCCACATCAGGGGCGGCTTTGAGCAAGGCAAGAAATTCCACCTGACGTCGCTTTCGGTCGGCAAGGCGCATTGCATCCATGGGTGGCAATGTCACCATGGCGGCGCGGATTTTCGTCGCCTGCGCATCACTAAGCGTGCCGAACCAGTCCGCATACCGTTCCATTGCCTTTTCAATCCGCTTTTGCTGGCGCTGCAACAGCGGTACGGCAGCTTCTTGCTCCATTTTACGGTTGTCGGTGGTCAGCTTCTTTTCGAGGTGGGCGATCTGGCGGGGCTCGAGCTGGAACAAAAAAGCGGCAATATCGGGCAGGGCACGATCGCCCGCGCGCTCCAGGCGCATCTTGCCGTTTTCATACAGCACACGCGCGTCCTCGGCTCGCGGACCGTCGCCGATTTGCCGGGTTGCCTCATCGATAAGGCGGCGATACGCCGGCAATTCATTAACGCGATGCCAATCGATAAAACGATTCAGACGTGGCTTCAGCCAATCTTCCTGCTCGATGCTGAGGTCGAAGTAGTCATTCAGTGCATAGGTCAGCACCGTGGGCGCGTTGTTGTAGGCCATGGTCGCCAGGCTGCACCCCGCGACAGCGAGCAGGGTTGCAAGGGTGGCGGCGATCAACGAAATTCTGCGCATCTGGAACTCTCCTGCCAATTGCGAAGCGGGACGCGGCGTTGCCCAAGGATAAACCCTTAGAATACGGTCTCGCCATCAATCAGTAACTGAGCGCATGAAAAAGTTCCTCAAAGCCGTACGCCTCGATAACTCGGATGCGGAGATGTATCTCGCCGGCGGCGCCTGCGACGAAGGCGAGTGGGTCTGTTCGGGCGGCTTTGCGGTATGTGATCTCGCCACCGGCTATCGCTGCACACCGCGTTGCTACTGCGATGCCTCGTTCCTGTCTATTTCCAGCCGCGCGCGCTGTACCCTGGCTGAAGTAATCGAGGTCGATGACGGCGAGATCGAAATCTTCAAGGACGCCCTCACCCAGCACCTGATGTTCGACTGGAAAGCGCCGGATCACGATACCGCGCGCGGTATCGCCGAAGAGGAAATCGATTACACCGTGTCGCTCTGCGAAACCTTTCCTGCCGAGGTGTGGATTACCGTCACGCGTTCACCGGGCAGCGACGGCGCCATCGAGGAAAAATACGATCAGTACCAACGCCTGATGATCGGCTCGCACAAACTATAGTTTGCAAAGCAATCGGGCCACCGAAGTGGCCCGCTGCCGCACAAACCGCTTCGTGAAATGCTTAAACGCCCAGCAGGTCCACCTCGAACAGCAAGGTGGCATTCGGCGGAATCACCCCGCCGGCGCCGCGCGCGCCGTAACCGAGCGCCGCCGGAATGATCAGGCGACGCGTGCCGCCCACTTTCATCCCCGCCACGCCTTCGTCCCAGCCGCGAATCACTTGTCCGCCGCCCAGCGGAAACTGGAACGGCTGGCCACGATCCTTGCTCGAATCGAATTTACTGCCGGCAACGCCATAGTTGTACAGCCAGCCGGTGTAGTGCACCGACACAAAATTACCGGCTGCGGCGGTGGCGCCGGTACCTTCGGTGGTGTCTTCATATTGCAAACCGCTTGCGGTGGTGTTCATGTGATTCCTTTCAGTCAATATTTTTATCGTGTTTTTACTCATTGCGCGTAACCACCGGCGCCTTGAAACTACCGACGAGGTTGCAGGGCCGGATCAGGTGACATTCTAACCGGCGGCTCGGTCGCTTCGCCGCGCGCATGCGCGATCACGCGCGTCAGCGTGACCAGCATCCCCGCCGTGGCGCCCCAGATGTAGCGGCGCTGATAAGGCACCGCGTAGTAGCTGCGCATGCGTCCCCGGTACATGGCGCTCTCGAGTCGGTGGTTGCGCGTGTCGAGCAAAAAATCCAGCGGTACCTCGAAACACTCCGCAACTTCCTTGGGGTCGGGCGCATACGCAATCGGCGGCTCGATCCAGCCCACTACCGGGGTGATCAGGTAGCCGGTACCGGTAGTGTAGTTGGGCAAAGTGCCCAGCGTCTCGATCTGCGCCATCGGCACGCCGGTTTCCTCGAAAGTCTCGCGCAACGCGGTATGCACCGGGTCGCGGTCATCGTCCTCGACGCGCCCACCGGGAAAGCTGATCTGCCCGCCGTGGTCGGTCAGGTGCGGCGTGCGTTGCGTGAACAACACCTGTGGCCCCTCCGACCGATTGATCACCAGCACCAATACGGCAGCAGGCCTCAGGATTATGTCCGGCGGCGGAATATCCAGGGTGCCCGCCGCGCTCGCGGTCTCGCCATCGTCGCTGAACCCCGCATCGCCGCTGGCTGCAATCGCGGCCGAGGCCGACAGCAAGCGCTGCAATTCATCACGCCCCACGGGCGGCACTCTATAATTGTCCATCACCATATTATAGTCAGGGTATGCGCATGATTCTTTACAGCTTCTTTCGCTCCTCCGCCGCCTACCGCGTGCGCATCGCCATGAACCTCAAGGGCCTCAAATCCGAGCAGCGTTTCATTCACCTCGGCAAAAAACTTAACCGCCTGCCCGAATACAAGGCCATCAATCCGCAGGGCTTCGTGCCTTATCTGCTTGAAGGCGACGGCGACGACCAGGTCGGCCTCGCGCAATCGCTGGCGATCATCGAATACCTCGACGAGATCCAGCCGCAACCGCCCTTGCTGCCCGCGACGCCGATGGACCGCGCCTTCGCCCGCTCGATCGCGCAAATCATCGCCTGCGATATTCATCCGCTCAACAACCCGCGCGTGCTGGACGTGCTGACCGGCGATTTCAATGTGAGCAGCGAACGCAAGACGCAGTGGTATTGCGGCTGGATACACGACGGCTTCACGGCGATCGAAAAAATGCTGGTGGCGCGCGACAAGAAAGCCGCCCGGAAAAGTACCTTCTGCGCCGGAGATTTCCCCACCGTGGCCGATATTTGCCTGATCCCGCAGGTCAACAACGCCAATCGCTTCAAGTGTGCGCTGGATGCCTTTCCGCGCATCATGGAAATCTACGACAACGCGATGAAGCACCCGGCGTTTGATGCGGCGCAGCCGGCCAGGCAACCGGATGCGGAGTAGCGGGGGGGGGGGGGTTCCCGCGCGGCCCCCGAGGGCACGCCCACCAGCACAAAAAAAAAATTAAATGATTTTTTTACCACAGTGAGATAACACAAAACAAAAAACACCAA
>JANMXS010000184.1:0-3248 GCA_031394335.1 Burkholderiales bacterium | reverse complement strand
GGCATCGCGGCATTGCTCAAGGACCTCGGCGACGCAGGTATCCAGTTCAAGGATCTGCACACCACGCAAAGTTCGCTTGAAGATATTTTTGTCAACCTGGTAGAGGGCAAACGATGAATCTCCACGCCGTCCGCGCCATCTATGGGTTCGAAATGGCCCGCACCTGGCGCACGCTGATGCAGAGCATCATCTCGCCGGTGATTTCAACCTCGCTCTATTTCGTCGTCTTTGGCGCCGCCATCGGCTCGCGCATCCCGCAAGTGGGTGGCATCAGCTACGGTGCCTTCATTGTTCCGGGGCTGATCATGTTGTCGTTGCTGACCCAGAGCATCTCAAACGCGTCGTTCGCCATTTTCTTTCCCAAGTTCACCGGCACGATCTACGAGCTGCTGTCGGCGCCGATTTCCTATTTTGAAATTATCGTCAGCTATGTCGGTGCGGCGGCGACCTAGTCGATCGTCCTCGGGCTCATCATCCTCGCAACGGCGGGCCTTTTCGTGCCGCTTCACGTCGAACACCCGTTCTGGATGATGCTGTTTCTGGTGCTCACCTCGGTGACCTTCAGTCTCATCGGCTTCATCATCGGCATCTGGGCCGATGGCTTCGAGAAGCTGCAAGTCGTGCCGCTGCTGATCGTCACGCCGCTCACCTTTCTCGGCGGCAGCTTCTACTCCATCGACATGCTGCCGCCATTCTGGCAGACGGTCGCACTGTTCAATCCAGTGGTGTATCTGGTCAGCGGCTTTCGCTGGAGCTTTTATGGTTTGGCCGACGTGGGCGTCGGCGTGAGTCTCGCCATGACCGTGGCTTTTCTGGCGATCTCACTCGCCATCGTGGCCTGGATTTTCAGGACGGGATATCGGCTCAAGGTGTAGTCGTAGCAATGAAATCACTCGGCAAAAAATCAGCAGGTCTGCGGCTGGAACGCATCAAGACCTCGCCGCTGTGGTCGGGCGCAGCCTTTCGAAACATTCATCCCATACTGCCGCGATTGCTCAACTCGGGCGTGCCCTCGCCCACCGTGACCGAATTCATTTGCGGCGGCGAGCGGCGCGTGCCGCAAGGGCGTTTGCCTTCCATCGACCCCACCGCCGCGTGGGCCAAAAAATCAACCACCGGCCTGCGTGCCACGTGGCTCGGCCATTCCACTGTGCTGCTGGAGATGGATGGCGTGCGTGTGCTGACCGACCCTGTGTGGGGCCCGCGCGCTTCGCCTTCGCGACTCATCGGCCCGAAGCGCTTCCAGCCCGTGCCGATCCCCCTGCATGCGCTGCCGCCCATCGACGTGGTGGTCATCTCGCACGACCACTACGATCATCTCGACTATCCGACCATTCGCGAACTGGCGAAGTGGAATGTGCCCTTCGTTACCTCGCTTGGCGTCGGCGCACACCTTGAGTCATGGGGCGTGCCACCAGAACGCATCACCGAGCTCGAATGGTGGCAGAGTCACACCCTGCCCCACGCCGACCTCACCGTTACCGCCGCGCCCTCGCAGCACTTCTCCGGTCGTAGCTTGAAAGACCGCAACGCGACGCTGTGGTCATCGCTCGTCATCCGCTCGCAAAAACACAGCGTGTTTTTCAGCGGCGATACCGGACTCACCAGCGAATACGCCACCATCCGCGATTGCCTGGGGCCGTTCGACCTGGTGATGCTGGAAGTAGGCGCCTTTCATCCCTCGTGGGGCCACATTCACCTTGGCCCCGAGAATGCGCTCGAAGCCCTCGCCCTGCTCGGCAGGCGGTGCTTTCCTGCCGGTGCATTGGGGCACCTTCGCCCTCGCCATGCACGCGTGGGACGATCCCGCCGAGACCCTGCTTGCACTGGCGCCGCAACGCGACGTACAACTGGTCATGCCGCGCTTGGGGGAACCCGTCGAGCCCGCTCACGCGGAGATCGTTACGCCTTGATGGCGGACTGCCAATACGCCCAAACACAAAAAAACCGCGCCTGTTGAAGCACCAGTTGAATCGAAGGCAATGGAGTTACCGAAGACGATGCCGTGGCCGATTGATTGAGATGAGGACGTAGGGATCGACATCAGGATTTGCTGTCCCGTGGCCCAAGAAAGTACCAAAGGATCAATCCCAGCAGCGGCAACAGCAGCACCGCGATAATCCAGATCAACTTTTTCTCGTTGGAAACGGAGCTCTGGAAAATATTGATGATCGCCCAGATGTCCCCGGCGAGTACCAGCAGGCCCCAAAGACCGTTGTATCCCATGTTCATCATTGATATCCCCTTCGTTTTTTCCCACGCCGAGTATATGCCTGGCTAGGGGCTGGCTCATCAGGTTAAAACTTCGCCAAAAATCCGCCGCCGGCCCCGATGACACTATTGATCCGGGGGACGTGGCCTATACTGAATCGACAACCCCCAGTGGAACGCCCATGGACAAACCACCATTCACTGTTGAAATAGCCCAGGAGTTTCATCGGCGCATGGCGGCAATCATCGTTGCCGTCCAGGCCGGAATCTGCGAAGCCGGGTTGCACAACCTGCTGGGTTATGCCACCGACTACGCCCCCGGACAGGAGCGCGGGCTGCAGACCCTGATCCTGAAAACCCGCAACCGTTCCGCCTACGTGCGCCTGCAGTGGGATGTCGTTCTCGGCGACACCCCCGCTGATCGGCAACTCGTGGATGCCGCCATCAGCGGCGCAATCAACGAACTGTCCTAAGCTGCTCCAACCGCTGCGGGGTCGTGCGGCCTGGCAGTCGGGCTGGCATTCACGCCATTGAAATTGCACTTTATCTCAAAACCAATATAATCATTCAGATGAAGTCCCTCATCTGGCTTGCCGATAGTCTGGAACTCGTCAAGGATTTTCCGCCGGAAGCCAGAGTTGAAGCCGGTCATCAGTTGCGCAGAGTGCAGCAAGGTTACGATCCGACCGACTGGAAGCCGATGCCGAGTATTGGCCTCGGAGTGAAGGAAATAAGGATAAATGTGGGAACAGCCCATCGCGTCTTCTATGTCGCCAAATTCGCTGAAGCGGTTTACGCGCTGCACGCGATGATCAAGAAGACCCAGAAACGCCCCAGCAGGACATTGAACTCGCCGCGAAGCGATTCCGGCAACTGGCAAACGAAAGGAAACACAAATGAGCGCACGCACCCCACACATCAAAGTTAGCAGCAATGTCTTCGCCGATCTGGGCTTTGCCGAAAGCGAAGCGCACAACCTCGCCCTGCGTTCCGACCTGATGATCCGTGTTGAAAAACTGGTGCGGGACAGCGGCATG
>JANMXS010000183.1:0-13144 GCA_031394335.1 Burkholderiales bacterium | reverse complement strand
GGCCGTGCTGGAGTTGCGCGATCTTGCGGCTGAGGAAATCGAATCGCGGCGCGATTCCCTGATGGAAGAACTGCATATATCGCACTTGCGAAACAATCCTGCGATCAGCCTCTCCGGCGGCGAGCGCAGGCGTGTCGAAATTGCGCGCGCACTGGCGGTGGAACCGCGATTCATTCTCCTCGATGAGCCTTTCGCAGGCGTCGATCCGATCGCGGTAATTGATATTCAGGAGATTATCAAGTTTCTGAAAAACCGCGGCATTGGCGTGCTGATCACCGACCATAACGTCCGCGAGACGCTGGGCATCTGCGATCATGCGTACATCATCAATCAGGGCTCGGTTCTCGCCGAAGGCGCACCCGAAGAAATTATCTATAACGAGACGGTGCGCAAGGTTTACCTGGGAGAAAACTTCCGCCTGTAGTCAGCGCGGGCAAGCATCCCAATGAAGACATCCCTTCAGCTCAAACTGTCGCAGCATCTGACTCTGACGCCGCAACTGCAGCAGTCAATCAAGCTTCTGCAATTGTCGACCGTGGAGCTGAACCAGGAACTGGAGCGTTATCTCCTCGAGAACCCGCTTCTGGAGCGCGTTGATCTGGCAGGAGATACGGACGAATCCCCTGCCATGCCCTTCAACGGCCAAACCGATTTTACGACACCGGCGCGCACCGAGACGCCGGGTAGCGAAGTATCGGATGCCCGCCGTGATGAAGCCGACTTCAGTTTCGATGATAGTCCTGCATACAGCGCCGCGACGCGGCGCACCAACGACGATGGCGACGATGACGGCGGTGAGTTCACACAGATAGCGGCGGCCGAACCAACCCTTCAGGAGCACCTGATCAACCAGGTCGGGCTGATGTCTTTGTCCGAGCGCGACCGCAAGCTGGTGCTGACGCTGATCGCGCATCTGGATGAAGACGGATATTTGACCTATGACCTCGACGATCTTCTGGCAATCGTTGCCGAATATATCGAGGTCGAACCCGACGATCTGCAGATTGCACTGCGGCACTTGCAGAATCTTGAGCCCACGGGCGTAGGTGCACGCTCCTTGGGCGAATGCCTGGCGCTGCAGCTGAAAACGCTGCCGAAGGACACGCCGGAGCGTGACAAGGCGCTGCAATTGGTCGAGCAGCATCTCGACATTCTTGCCGCGCGCGACTTCGTGAAGCTGAAGCGATTGCTGCGAGTTGCCGACGAGGAGCTGAAACGCATTCGTGAACTGGTCGTTTCGCTTGATCCCAAGCCTGGCCGGAGTTTTGGCAGCGAAGACGTGCGCTATGTGGTGGCGGATGTTGTCGTCAAGAAGCTGAATGGCAAATGGCAGGCGCTGCTGAATCAGGAGGCAATGCCAAAGTTGCGTGTCAATAAACTCTATGCGGATTTATTGCACAAAAGCCGGGATGCCAACGGCAAGAATCTTGCGGGGCAATTGCAGGAGGCACGCTGGCTGATCAAAAACGTTCAGCAGCGTTTTGACACGATTTTGCGGGTGACCGAAGCGATCGTCGAGCGGCAGAAACATTTTTTCGATCATGGTGAAGTGGCCATGCGTCCGCTGGTGTTGCGCGAAATTGCGGATCAGGTCGGCCTGCATGAATCAACCGTGTCCCGGGTTACCACCCAAAAGTATATGCTTACCCCCAGAGGGATCTTCGAGCTGAAATATTTCTTTGGATCGTCGGTGTCGACAGACACGGGAGGCGCATGTTCCGCCACGGCCATCCGTGCATTGATCAAGCAATTAGTTCATGCTGAAGATCAAAAAAAACCGCTGTCGGACAACCGTATTTCCGATATTCTGAGTCAACAGGGCATTCTGGTCGCACGGCGTACAGTCGCGAAATACCGTGAGGGTATGCATATTCAGCCAGCGAATTTGCGTAAGTCCCTGTAATCGTCAATAGCTGCGTGGCAGCCTGTAGACAATGGCAAAACGGATATTTATAACGTTGTTGGTGCAGTGAGAAGAAGGTAGGAGATTTTTTCTAAATTCAGAAAGGAGATTGGCAAATGAACTTGCACATGACCGGCCATCACCTCGAAATCACGTCCTCCATGCGTGATTACGTGTCTTCCAAGATGATTCGCATCAACCGGCATTTTGATCATGTGATTGACGTCAACATGATCCTCACGGTTGAAAAGCTTCGACAGAAGATCGAGGCCAACGTACATCTGTCCGGCAAGGATATTTTTGTAGAGAGCGAAGACGACGATATGTACGCCGCGATCGACTTGCTGGTCGACAAGCTTGACCGTCAGATCGTGAAGCACAAGGAAAAGATCAAGAATAAACATCTCGGCGACTCGCCGAAGCGCACGCTGGAATCCTGACTGCCGCCTGGGCGGCTGACGTCGGTCAGCCGCCTCGAAGTCAACTCGCAGAGGTTTTGCCCTACAATATGTACTTGTCCTGTTGGCCCTTTGCTTGGTGTGGGATGGCCGACGCCCGCCATGGCTGAATTAGCCTGGTGTCCTCCATCGCCGCATATATGACTCTCCTAGCCAAGCTGCTCCCGCTTTCCCATATCTCGCTCGATATGGATGTCACGAGCAAGAAGCGACTGTTTGAACAAATCGGACTGCTTTTCGAAAACGAGAACCGCGTTGCGCGCGCCAATGTGTTCGATGCCTTGTTTGCCCGCGAAAAGCTGGGTTCCACCGGTTTGGGCCTGGGTGTCGCCATTCCGCATGGCCGCCTGAAAGGGCTGCGCGAAACGCTGGTTGCATTCATTCGCAGCAAAGAGGGGGTACCGTTCGAATCGCCGGATGGAGTGCCCGTTCGCCTCGTATTTGCGATGCTGGCGCCGGAGCACGCAACGGAGCAGCACCTCAATATGCTGTCCGAGCTGGCGCAATTGTTCAGCGATGCCGATCTGCGTGAGCGCCTGCTTGTCGAGGGCAACCTCGACGAGGTTCACAGACTGTTGTCAGAATGGACGCCGTATTCATCGTATGCCCCAGCTCAATCTACAGCAGCTCTTTGAGGAGCGGCGCGACAAGCTGCAGCTGACCTGGATAGCCGGTCAGAATGGCGCATCGCGCAGCTTGCCACGCGATGCGCTGAATCGACCCGGGGTCGGGTTGGTCGGGCATCTGAACCTGATCCACCCGATTCTGATTCAGGCTCTGGGCGAAACGGACCTGGACTACTTCAACAGCCTGGACGATACAACGCGGGCATCAAGTCTGAAAGCGCTATGTACCGGTGAAACACTCGCCGTATTTCTATGCGACGGTGCGGATGCGCCAGATTACCTGATTGACGCCTGTGATCGACACGCCACACCGCTGTTCCTTTCGCAAAAAAAGAGCCGTGTATTCGTCAACCTGTTACGGCCATATCTGCAGCGCGAGTTGTCAGAGGTCACCACTACGCACGGCGTATTTCTCGACGTGCTCGGTTTTGGCATACTCATTACCGGCGACTCGCAAATCGGCAAAAGCGAGTTGGCGCTTGAACTCATTTCGCGCGGTGCGGGACTGGTGGCTGATGATGCCGTTGAGTTGTTCCAGATCGGGCCTGAAACTATCCAGGGTCGTTGTCCGACATTGTTGCGTGATTTTCTGGAAGTTCGCGGTATCGGCGTACTCAATATCAAGGCCATATTCGGTGAAACTGCGGTGCGTCCGCGCAAGACGCTGCGTCTGATTGTCCACCTTGAACGTCCAACCGAGGATTATTTCCGCGGGTTGGATCGATTGCAGACCAAATCCAGCAGCACTTCCATTCTGGGCGTAGAGATCCCGACGGTCACGTTGGCGGTTGTTGCCGGACGCAACCTCGCGGTTCTGGTTGAGGCGGCGGTGCGTCATTACATCCTGCAGACGCGCGGCTACGACTCCACCAAGGATTTTCTCGACCGCCATGAAGCCGCAATGCGCCAGCAGGGAGCGGAAATTGAAGACGATGCGAACGCCGGCCTGGAGGAAACCGGCGTGTTTCGCGCTTTCGGCACGGAATGACGACATCAATGCAGCTTGTTCTGTTGAGCGGCTTATCCGGGGCGGGTAAAAGTGTTGCGCTCAAAGTGCTGGAGGACGCGGGTTACTTTGCAGTCGACAATCTGCCAGCGACGCTGATCCCTGCGCTGCTTGAGTCGCTGCAAGAAGCCAGTAGCAGAATCGCCATCAGCATCGATGCACGAACCGGCGACACCCTTGATGTGCTGCCCGCTATCGTCGCCGGTATGAACGAGCGCCAGGTTGATTGCCGCGTCATTTTTCTTGAGGCCAGTGATGACGCACTGGCACGCCGCTTTTCCGAGACGCGGCGCCCGCATCCGCTGGCCGAACGCATTACTGGCGGTGTTGCTGCCTGTGTCGCGGAAGAGCGACGCATGCTGGCGGACATCGCGGAACTGGGCCATCGCATCGACACTTCCGACGTCAGCCCGAACACGCTGCGCGGGTGGATAAAAGACTGGCTGAAGCTTGATCGTTCGCGCATCACCCTGGCCTTCCAGTCATTCGGCTTCAAGCACGGCATTCCGATGGATGCCGATTTGGTGTTCGACGCCCGCTTTTTGCCCAATCCGTTTTACGATCCAAAATTGCGTCCGCTCTCCGGCAAGGATGAAGCGGTGAAGATATTTCTGGAGGCGGACCTGAACGTCGCACACTTTGTCGACGATATCGCAAGTTTTATACTGCGCTGGCTGCCTTCGTTTGTGCGCGATAACCGGGCTGCATTGACGATCGCGATTGGCTGTACCGGTGGGCAACATCGTTCCGTTTACATTGTTGAAGAACTCGCTCATCGATTCGGTGCAAGCCAGCAGGTGCTGGCGAGACATCGTGATGTTGCCTAGGCCGAGCCTGCATCCTCCTTTGTGAAAGCGTGTTTTGATTAAAACCCTTATCGAGTCCGTATCCGATTCGATTCGGCAGCGTAACGCCCCCTTAACCATGGAGCTTCCCCTGTTCCCGCTTGGATCGGTTCTTTTCCCTGACGGCGTCATGGCGCTCAGAATTTTTGAAACACGCTATATGGACATGGCGAAGGTAGCGCTCAAGAATGCCGCGCCATTCGGGATCGCGTTGATTCGCGAGGGCGAGGAAGTGGGTACACCGGCTGCGTCCCACCCGGTCGGAACGCTGGCGCGCATCATTGACTGGGATATGCCCGAACTTGGCGTGCTGCAGGTGCAAGTTCGCGGTGGAGACCGGTTTCGCGTACTGTCGCAAGTCGTTCAGAAATCCGGGCTGATTGTGGGCACGGTTGAATTGGTGCCTTCCGATACTGTCGGCGAATGCCCCGAACTGCTGCCCTGCGCCAATTTTCTGCAAAAGGTGCTGGTGCAGGTTGGCCAGGAACACGAAGCCCCCAGGTTTGAAGACGCAGCCTGGGTAAGTTTTCGCATCACCGAACTGCTGCCCTTCAGCAATACCATCAAGCAAAAGATGCTTGAACTCACCGATGCAAGAATGCGGCTCGAGGTGTTGTACCGTTTTTTGCGCGAGCAACAACTGGCAGCATAAAGTTGGGTGATTACGCGAGTTGCCGCTTGGTCGCCGCCGCCAATATTTTCTTGACCGGTGCTGGCAGCGCAGCTTCGAGTGCGTCGGCAAAGCTGAGCCAAACTGCACCGGGCTCCATCGCCCTTGGCTCGCGCTTCGAGACCGCAATTTCAACGGGATGAATCGTCAGCGAATAATGCGTAAAGCCGTGTACAAACGGCTCGCAACTTTTCGTTTTGCCGGCCATCACGCCGAAGCGTGTCCTGGCGGCATTCAAGACATCCGTGTCGATGGGCACTTCCGGCAGCGACCACAAGCTGCCCCAGATGCCCGCAGGGGGGCGCTTTTCCAGTAGCACTTCGCCGCTGTCAATCATGACCAGCATCTGTGTTTCCCGGTGCGGCGTTTCGCGCTTCACGCCTCTTCCTGGAAGCTCGTCGATGCGCCCTGCGTTATAAGCAACGCAGCTGGCTTGCACGGGGCATAACAGGCAAGCCGGTTCGCGACGGCCACACAAGGAGGCGCCCAGATCCATCAAGCCCTGTGTGTACGCCTCAATATTTTTTTGCGGCAGCATTTCGCGCGCAATCTTCCACAGCGCGTCTTCCACGGGTTTCGACTTGACGTCGCCGGCGACGCCAAAATGGCGTGCAAAAACACGCTTCACGTTTCCGTCCAGTATCGCGCCGCGCGTGCCGAAGGAGAATGCGCAGATCGCCGCAGCGGTAGAGCGGCCGATTCCCGGTAATGAGAGGACGTCGTCAACATTGTGCGGAAACTCGCCGCCGTGCAGTTCCACAACTTGTTTGGCCGCATTGTGGAGATTGCGTGCGCGGGCATAGTAACCGAGTCCGGCCCAGTGCCGCATCACCTCGTCTTCATCTGCGTCCGCTAGGGTCGCGATATCGGGAAACTGCCGCAGAAAGCGCTCGTAGTATGGGATGACCGTGGCGACCTGGGTCTGCTGCAACATGATTTCCGAGAGCCAGACGCAATACGGATCGCGGGTATTTTGCCAGGGCAGGTCATGACGGCCTGCGCGCCGCTGCCATTGAACGATACGAGTAGAGAATTGGCTCATGAAGATGATCGGTAATCCGGCCCGGATGTTAGCACGCGTTTTTTGTGGTTCAAATGCAAACTGCAGGGTGCGGATTGACTCGCCGAGTGTCTGTGGAAACTACGGTCCGAGCGAGCAATCAAATCTGATTGGGGCACTTTTCGGAGCAAAAATGCCTGAAAAAGCGCGCCAAACGGCGATCTACGTTTTTTATTTTGGGCGCACGCAATCGTGATGAGGGCGCGGGCAATGCCAGCTTTGAAGCGGTTGCCGATACGGCCATTCGCACAGAATAGAAAATATAAGTTGCGCTGATTCTGGAGCGGGCGAAGGGAATCGAACCCTCGGCTCTAGCTTGGGAAGCTAGGGTATTGCCATTATACGACGCCCGCATTTGCTGAATTATAGCAATCCGGCGGCACTGTCGCTTATCCATCCCATCCCCATCCCCATCTCCCCGCATGCCGGACGGCGTCGATGCGCCGCATTTGTCGATGATGGAAAATTTCGCCCACGCCTGAATTTGTATGGCGTGTCATCTGTTGCAACTCGCACATTCTTGCACATACGTTTTTTCATCTCGCCTTGCGACCGTGAGCCATTGGTCGGTTTCACGCCATGCGAAGTTCCCGATTCGCACCGGACGATTGTTAATTGTCAGAGTTAAACGGATCTGTTGCCGCGATAAGCGGCAGCTATGTCGGTTCGCGCCAAAAATCCTTTCATGAAATGCACTCAAATAAAAATGGCTGCAGTTAATGCCCGACGGTTACTGACTGGGAGGTCATTTGACCAGGTGGAAAATTGTCAACAATTGAATCCAATTGAATTTTGGCTTCGTAACTCCGCTGCATCACCAAATTTCCGATTCATCGCTTTATTCAGGAGAAACCCATGTCATCCAAGTTAGCGAAATATGTCAGCGCCGCGCTCGCCGCCAGCGCATTCACCGGTTTGGTGGTACAGCCGGCCATGGCTTCAAGTCACCGCGAAGCCCCGTTCATAACGCGACTACCGAAGGTCGACGGTACCGATTTGTACATGTTCCGCAGCTACGAGGCGGGTCGTGCCAACTTTACGACACTGGTCGCCAATTACCAGCCGCTTCAGGATGCTTATGGCGGTCCCAACTACTTCTCGATGGATCCGGATGCGCTGTATGAAATCCATATCGATAACAACGGTGACGCCAAGGAGGATATGACGTTCCAGTTCCGCTTCACCAACACCAATAAAGACACTCAGCTCAACGTGGGCGGCAAACAAGTGTCGATTCCTTTGGTGATTAACGGCGCGTCGGACATCAACACCGTAAATTCAGCCGGTATCAATTTGCGTGAGCAGTATTCCGTGACGCTGGTGCGCGGCGATCGTCGCACCGGTACCCGCACTGCGGTCACTGATGCAACCTCCGGCGCGGCAATCTTCGACAAGCCGATCGACAATATCGGCAACAAATCGATTTCCGATTATGCAACCTATGCCGGCAAACATGTTTTCAACATCAACATTCCCGGCTGCACCACGCCGGGCCGCATGTTCGTTGGGCAGCGCAAGGACCCGTTTGTTGTCAACCTCGGCGAAACCTTTGACCTGATCAATATCCAGTATCCAGCAACCGCCTTCAATGCAAATGCCGAAAGAAATGCCTTCGATTCGCTGAAGGATGCGAACGTCACCGCATTTGAGCTGGAAGTACCTACTGCGTGCCTGACCAATGGCGCCGAGCCGGTGATTGGCGCATGGACCACCGCCAGTGTGCGTCAGGGTCGTTTGATCAACCCAACGCCACGTAGCGGTAAGGCCTCGAAGGAAGGTGGCGCATGGACGCAGGTATCGCGTCTGGGCATGCCCTTGGTTAACGAGGTGGTTATTGGTTTGAAAGACAAGGACCAGTTCAACCACAGCAAGCCGAGCGGCGACGGACAGTTCATCGACTACGTCACCAACCCGACTTTGCCTGCGTTAATTGAAATCCTGTTCGGCAGTGCCGGCGCCAAGGCACCGACCAACTTCCCGCGCAACGATCTGGTCGCGACATTCCTGACTGGCATCAAAGGCGTGAACCAACCGGCAAATGTGGTGGCATCTGAAATGTTGCGCCTCAATACGTCAATTGCCGTCAATACGGGCGTACAAAACAGGCTTGGCGTGATCGGCGGCGACAACGCCGGTTTCCCGAACGGTCGCCGCCCTGGCGATGATGTTGTCGATATTGCGCTGCGCGTCGTAATGGGCCGGTTGTGCACACTCAGTATTGGCTGCGTGCCGGCGGACGCCCCTGCTGGGGGGCTCGACTTCACCGATGGCGCCTACATTGATGCCACTTATGCCGACAGTGTGTTTCCGTATCTGAAAACCCCGCTGGCTGGCTCGCTGAAGCATTGATCAACAGGCCAACCACGCGATTATGAAAAGGAAATTCTCATGAAAAAGTACCTGTCATTGGTTGCGATGGCGATGTTACTGACTGCCTGCGGTGGCGGTGGAGGTGGATATGGAAACGCCTCACAGTCGCCCCCACCGGTCGCATCGGGCGATGCGTTCATTGCCTATGTAAACACTACGGCAAGCATTGCTCCCGAAACCGTTGAGGCGGCAACCGTGGATGCTGTCGTCGCCACGGCTCCGGAAAACAATGAACCGATACCGCTCAGCTAGTCGCAAAGTTTTATAGAAGGTTATCGTTGGCGGGATGCATGGCAACCGGAGTCTGAACAGTTGAGTTCAGACTCCGGTTCCAGCAGCCTGTTTATGGAGCGCTGCCCAGCTCTCATTGCCTGGGGCCTTCATGAGTTCTGCGATGGAAGTGTCAGGCAGTTGGTCCGGTACTCGGAACGGATAGTCAATTCCGATAAAGGCGAGTTTGTTGTAGCTGTCCGCAACTTTGTGGCCGATGAAACGTAAATTTTTATTAGAGATACAAAATCAAATGCGTAGCCGGGCAACAGTATTTGTATGGTGTGCGCTCCTGGCGATATCGGGAACAGCATGGGCATTGCCTTACATACCGGCCGACGGTGCCCAGGTTATTGAACGATTGCCGGGTAAAAACGATCCGGCGCAGCAGGAATTCAAACGCCTGCGCAACGAACTTGCGCTTGCACAGGACAAACTTCCGGCAGCCGCCAACTTGGCGCGCCGTTACATCGACGAAGCCCGCAGGGAGGGTGACCCCCGTTACCTGGGGTATGCGCAAGCCGTGTTGTCGCCATGGTGGGGTCAGGAGAATCCGCCAACCGAAGTGCGCGTATTGCGCGCCACGCTCTGGCAGAGTACCCATCAATTTCCGAAAGCCCTGACCGATCTTGACGCGGTGCTGAAAGCGGACCGCAACAATGCACAAGCGTGGCTGACGCGCGCCACCGTGCTGATGGTCCAGGGGAATTATGAACAGGCCAAAAACAGTTGCGCGCGACTTTATCCCCTTGCGCCGGAATTGATCACGGTAACCTGCTTGACGAACGTTGCAAGCCTGAATGGCCAAGGGGCCCAAAGTTATGCGCTGCTTGCAACTGCTTTGAAGAAAGATGCTGAGGCAGACATCGGAATCAAAATATGGGTATTAACTCTGTTGGCGGAAATGGCGACGCGTAGTGGTGATGATAATGCGGCAGAAGCCCATTTCCGCAAGGCATTATCGCTTGATGGTACCGACAGTTATTTGCTGGGTGCCTATGCAGACTTCCTGCTGGACCGGCAGCGTTCATCCGAAGTCGTTTCGCTGCTGAAGAAACATACGCGGGTTGACGGCCTGTTGCTGCGCTATGCCATCGCACTTGAAAGCCTGCAGTCCCCGGAATCCGCCGCGCAAACTGATATTTTGCGCGCGCGCTTCAGTGCAGCAATGATGCGCGCGGACACCGTTCATCAACGCGAGCAGTCCCGCTTTGAACTGCGGTTATTGCACAATCCGAAAACAGCCCTTGCACTCGCCCAACAAAACTGGGATGTCCAGAAAGAGCCTGCCGACGTCCGGGTTTTCCTCGAGGCGGCGGTCGCGGCAAACGATAAAGGGGCAGCACAACCGGTGCTGACGTGGCTCAAGCAAACCCGCCTTGAGGACCGCGCAATAGCGGCACTCGCGGCAAAGCTTGGCGAAAGCAGCTGAAAATGCGCGCGGTCCTTGCCCTTTGTTTATGGGTCATCCTGAGTTGCTGCGCGCCTGACGCACAGGCGCACAAGCCCAGCGACAGCTACCTGACCTTGCAGGTCGCCGATAAAAAAATAGAGGGCCAATGGGATATTGCATTGCGCGATCTCGATGTCGCAATTGGTTTGGATCGCGATGGCAATGGCGAAATTACCTGGGACGAGATCCGCGCAAAACATGCCGATATTGCCGCCTACGCGCTGTCACGCCTGAGTTTGTCCAGCGCGGGTGTGTCTTGTCCGACCATCGCAACCCAGCACCTGATCGATGACCATACCGATGGCGCGTACGCCGTCCTGAAGTTCAGCGCCGAATGCGCGGCACCCATTGACGTTCTGGATGTGCAATACAAGCTGCTGTTCGACGTCGATCCGCAACACAAGGGTTTGCTCAAACTGGAAAGCCAGGGGCAGACTTCAACGGCGATTTTCAGTCCAGATAATGCAACGCAGCAGTTGCAATTGGTCAAAACGGGAAAGGTCAGGCAATTCGTCGATTACGTCAGGCATGGTGTCTGGCATATCTGGATCGGTTTTGATCACATCCTGTTTTTGCTGTCCCTGTTGCTGCCCGCCGTCTTGATGATCAGCGGCAGGCAGTGGCAACCCGCCGAAAATTTCAAGTCGTCGTTCGTTGATGTACTCAAGATTGTCACGGCGTTCACACTTGCCCATTCGCTGACATTGACCCTGGCCAGCCTGCAGATCATCTCATTGCCATCGCGCTGGGTCGAGTCCGCAATTGCCGCTTCGGTAGTCATCGCGGCGTTAAATAATGTGCTTCCGTTATTTCAGGGCCGGCGCTGGGTTGCCGCGCTGCTTTTCGGGTTGGTTCATGGCTTCGGGTTTGCCAGTGTCTTGTCGGACCTTGGGTTGCCGCAATCTTCATTGTTGCTGGCCCTGGTGGGATTTAACGTCGGGGTTGAAATCGGCCAGCTCGCCATAGTCGGGATATTTTTACCTACTGCCTACCTGTTGCGCCGCACCCGGTTTTACCGGCACGTCGTTTTCAATGCGGGATCAATCATGATTGTCCTCATCGCCTCGGTTTGGCTTACCGAACGTGTGTTCGACATCAAGCTGAGCTGAGACTGCTGATGTCCAGGCTTAAAAGGTTAAAGCGGCGGGCCGGCTAATGCGCCTGGTCGAGCCTCGTCACACATCGGCCAGCCTCAGCATGACGCTCGGCTATCCATTGAATCCAGTTTCCTCGCGCCGCCGTAATGTTGCATGGATAGTTAGCGATCCAGGGAGTTAGTCATCGCTAACTAGCTCTTTCGGAAAATGATACGGAGAAATAAAACAATGAAATTGCAAAAACGAATGAGGCCCGCGCTGCGCCTGAGCATTGCTGCGGGGTTAGCTGGCGTCATGTTTGCCGCCGGTACTGCCCGCGCGGACGACAGCAAGATGACATATTCCAGCAAATTGTTGCTGACCGGTGGCGTTACCACCATTGAAGGCTCGGCTGGCGGTGGTTTGGTGCCCTGGGCGGTGATCGGCGGCAATGGCGCCAAAGAACAAATTGGCGCCAGCGCGTTTTACACCAATGTGCACGCCAAGGACTACACGCTCAACACGGGCGGGGCGCTGATCGGCATTTATGATCGCGTCGAGCTTTCGTTTGCGCAGCAGCAGTTCGACACGCGTCAAGTCGGCGGACTGCTTGGCCTGGGCAATGGCTACAAGTTCAATCAAAATATTTATGGCGCCAAAGTGCGGGTAATCGGCGATGCCGTGCTTGAGCAGGATTCCTTTTTGCCGCAGATCGCGGTGGGCTTCCAGCGCAAGGAAAACGATCGCGGAGAGTTGCTTCGCGCGCTCGGCATCAAGCACGACAAGGGAACCGACATTTATGTATCGGCGACCAAATTGTTCCTGAGCCAAAGCCTGCTGCTGAACGGTACGGTGCGCTTCACCAAAGCCAATCAGACCGGCATCCTCGGTTTCGGCACGGCGGCCAAGGACAAGTACGAGGCACAGCCCGAAGTGTCGATTGCCTACTTGTTGCGCAAGGATGTTGCGATCGGCGCGGAATACCGGAAGAAGCCGGATAACCTGCCGTTCAAGGAGGACGACTGGTACGACGTGTTCGTTGCCTACGCCCCGACCAAGAACGTTTCGGTGACGCTGGCGTATGCGGATCTGGGCAACATCGTGATCAAGGATAAACAAAAGGGTACGTACCTTTCTTTTCAGGTTGGCTTCTAATTCATTTTTTTGGAGAAAAACATGCGATACAAATTAGGATTTATTTTTACGGCACTCAGCATCGTCTTCGGCGGTGCCACGTTGGCCTCCAGCGCACACGCCCAAGAAGGTGTAAAGATTGGCGACGACACCGGTATTTACAAGGCGTTCGGCGAAAAGGCCGGGCTGGTAATCATCATGGACGACTTCATGACCAATTTGCTGAAAGATCCACGCACCAGGCCGTCGTTCGAAAACGCGGACAAGACCCAC
>JANMXS010000182.1:0-11627 GCA_031394335.1 Burkholderiales bacterium | reverse complement strand
CGTAACGTGCGCGATTTTTTTGAAAGCCTTGCGCTGATGCTCGAGGCCGGCATCTCGATGCTGGATGCGCTGCCCGCCGCGCTGGAGACCATCGACGACACAAAAATCAAACGCGAGTTTTCACGCATCGCGCCGCAAATCACCCGGGGCGCAACCCTCGCGCAGGCCATCGCCACGCTGCCGGCGTTCGGCGATGAGCATCTGGTGTCATTCGTGCAAACTGGCGAAAGCAGCGGGACCCTGCCGGAAATGCTGTTGCGCCATACCGCGATGGAAACGGATTTGATCAACGGTGCTTACGAACAGCTCGCGGTCTGGGCGCCGCGTTTGATTTATATGCTGGTCGCGCTGTGGGTGGCTTACGGCCTCATCAGCGGGCCCGGGGTCGCGCCGCAGTTGCCGGCGGAACTGCGTTAATTGGCACCCGGGCTGCGTTCGGCGCTGTCGTGCTATCGCCATCCCGCCGCTGAGGCTATCATGGCGAGCTTGTGCGGCGGTTATCCACTGCCCACACCCTGATTGCAGGAACATTCTTTACAAAGGAAGAATCATGCTGATTGGCGTACCGAAAGAAATCAAGACACATGAATACCGGGTCGGGCTGACGCCGGCCAGTGTGCGTGAAATTGTTCATCATGGCCACCAGGTGCTGATCGAAAAAAATGCCGGGCTGGGTATCGGTGTCAGTGACCTCGAGTATGCGCAGGCGGGCGCGACCATCGCCGACACCGCCGCTGCGGTGTTTGCGCAGGCGCAGATGATCGTCAAGGTGAAGGAGCCGCAGGCGCAGGAGCGCAAAATGCTGCGGCCCGGGCAGATACTTTTTACCTATCTGCACCTGGCCCCGGATCGGGCGCAGACCGAAGACCTGATCGTAAGCGATGCGATTTGTATCGCCTACGAAACCGTGACCGCACCCGGTGGCGGCTTGCCGCTGCTGGCGCCGATGTCGGAAGTGGCCGGGCGCATGTCGATCCAGGTTGCCTCCGCGTTTCTGGAAAAGCCGCGCGGCGGTCGTGGTGTGTTGCTGTCCGGTGTGCCTGGCGTGGCGCCGGGCACGGTAGTGATTCTCGGCGGCGGGGTGGTGGGCTCGAACGCGGCAACCATGGCGCTGGGCGCCGGTGCCGAGGTGGTGGTGCTGGACCGCTCGCTGGAAGTGCTGCGGCGCCTGTCGGCGCAATTCGGCGCACGCATCAAGACGGTATTTTCAACACGCGATGCGATCGAGCATTACCTGGCCCATGCCGATGCGGTAATTGGCGGGGTGCTGATTCCCGGCGCAGCCGCACCCAAACTGGTCACGCGCGAGATGTTGTCGCGCATGAAAAAAGGCGCGGTGCTGGTTGATGTCGCCATCGATCAGGGCGGCTGCTTTGAAACCTCGCGCGCCACCACCCACGACGATCCCGTCTATGAGGTGGATGGGATAGTGCACTACTGCGTTGCCAATATGCCGGGCGGTGTGCCGCGCACCTCGGCATTCGCGCTCAACAATGCCACGCTGCCCTTTGTGCTCGCGCTCGCCGCCAAGGGCTGGCAGGCGGCGCTGCAAGCCGATGCGCATTTGCGCAACGGGCTCAATGTATGCCGCGGCAAGATCACCCATGACGGCGTGGCCGTGGCGCTTGGCCTCCCGTATCACGATCCGCTGGCGCTGCTGGCGGCTTGACAACGCCGGGCGGCTCCTGGGCGATTGTTGTTCCCGTGATTACAACAGCTTGATGCCGTCGAGATTGGCGGCGCATTGCTCGCGAACAATGCGCAGCAGGTCCTGGGCAAAGGGCCGTTTCATCAGGTTTTTTGCGCCGGTGGCATACAGGTCTGACCACAAGCCGCCGCGACCGATGCGCTTGGCGATGATGTAATCCTGTTCGATATAGTTCTTGAGACCCCAGTTGGGTAACGCCGCCAGGCCGCGCTTGCTGGCCACCAGCTGGAGTATCGCGATCGTCAATTCCGCCGTGCGCCGCTTGAACGGCACCCCGGCCGGCTTCAGCACTTCGCGGATCATGTCGATGCGGTCTTCCGGCACCGGGTAAGTGATTAACGTCTGGTTGGCGAAGTCGCCGGCCTCCAGGGTGCGCCGCGCGCGCAGCGTATGATCGACCGGCAGCACGCCCAGGATTTCGAAGCGGAACAGGGGTTGCGAGCTGACCGCGCGTGAGGTCGGCAGCTTCGAGCCGATCACCAGATCCGCCTTGCCTTTTTCCAGCAGCGTCAGCGGCGCGCTGTGAAAACCGGCTACCAGATCAACCTCAACCTCCGGCCACGCCTGACGGAATTCATCGAGTACCGGCATCAGCCAGTCGAAGCAGGTATGGCATTCGAGCACGATGCGCAGCTCGCCGGAATGGTTTTCCTTGAGGCGCAGCAAATCGCGCTCCGCGTCGGCAACCAGCGCGATCGCCTGATGCGCCAGCTTGAGCAGGCGCGTTCCGCCCGGCGTGAAGCGCAGGCCGGTGCTGGTGCGCTCGAACAGCGAGATGCCGTAATGTTTTTCCAGCAGCTTCACCTGGTGCGACAGCGCCGACTGGGTCAGGTAAACCCGCTCGGCAGCCGCAGCGAGCTTGCCGGTTTCGGCGATGGCGATCAGGGAACGTAAATGGCGCAGCTCGATCATGGTGGAATACCAGTATGAATTTAATTCAAGTATCGCATAGAAACTTTCATTTGATTTGCATAGCGACCGGCTGCAGACTCGCCGCACATCAACTGGAGAAGCATCATGGTTACGACCCATATTCTCGGCTTTCCCCGTATCGGCGTTCGCCGCGAACTGAAATTCGCGCTCGAATCGTTCTGGCGCACAGAGGCGGACGCCGCTTATCTGCAAGGCGTCGGCAGACAATTGCGCGAAGCGCATTGGGCCGCACAGGCAGAAGCAAAACTCGCTTATGTGAGCGTTGGTGATTTCAGTTTTTACGATCATATGCTGGACATGGCGCTATCTCTGGGCGGCGCACCGGCACGCTTTGGCGAAATTTCGCCGGTGGGCAACCTCGGCGATTACTTTGCGCTGGCGAGAGGCCGTCAGGACCGGCATGCGCTGGAGATGACCAAATGGTTCGATACCAATTACCACTACCTCGTGCCGGAGTTGCAGGCCGGGCAGGTGTTCCGCGCCGATGCCTCGCGCCTGCTCGCGCACATCGCCGAGGCGCGGAAAGCGGGGCACGCGGTCAAGCCGGTGATGGTCGGGCCGTTGACGTTTTTATGGCTGTCGAAAATTCATCAAGCGGGCGCCAATCGCCTTGAGCTGATGCCCGCATTGGCCAGGGCGTATGCTGATTTATTGGCAGCGCTGGCGGATGCCGGGGTGGAATGGGTGCAACTCGACGAGCCGGCGCTGGGCATGGACCTGGATGCGCCCTGGCTGGATGCCTTTGAGGCGGCCTATCGTGCGCTGCCGGTGAAGCGCCCCAAGCTGCTGCTGACGACCTATTTCGCGGCGGTTGACGAGCATGCCGATCTTATCGTCGGGCTGCCGCTGGACGGCATTCATCTCGACCTGGTGCGCGCGCCGCAGCAACTGGATCGCTGGCTTGCGAAACTGCCGGCCGGCTGGGTGCTGTCGGCCGGGGTGATTGATGGTCGCAATATCTGGCGCAGCGATCTCGACAAAGTGCTCGCGCTACTGAAGCCCTTGCATCGGCAGTTGGGTGAACGCCTGTGGATCGCGCCCTCCTGTTCGCTGCTGCATGTGCCGGGCTCGCTGGAGACAGAGCAGAAGATGGATGGTGAATTGCGCAGCTGGCTGGCGTTCGCAAAAGAAAAGCTGGAAGAGTTGCGCATACTCGCTTGCGCAATCGACGATGGTGAAGCTGCGGTTGCCGAGGCGCTGGCGGTATCGCGACATGCCTTCACATCGCGCCGTAATTCCAAGCGCATTCATAACGAGATTGTGCAGCGCCGGCTGAAAAGGCAGGAGGCCGCACTCACCCGTCGCGGCGGCGATTTCGAGTCGAGAATCGCCCGGCAGCGTGCGCATCTTCAGCTGCCGCTGTTGCCCACCACCACCATCGGCTCGTTTCCGCAGACCGCGCAGATCCGCGCGGCAAGGGCCGCGTACAAGCGCCGCGAAATCAGCGAGCTGAGCTATCTCGATGCGATGCGCGCCGAGATCGCCCTGGCGGTTGAACGGCAGGAGGCGCTGGGCCTGGATGTACTGGTCCATGGTGAAGCCGAGCGCAACGATATGGTCGAATATTTCGGTGAACGGTTATGGGGCTATGCATTCACCGACAATGGCTGGGTGCAAAGTTACGGTTCGCGCTGCGTCAAGCCGCCGATTATTTACGGCGACGTCTATCGCCCGGAACCGATGACGGTGGAGACCAGCAAATATGCACAGTCGCTGACTGCCAGGCCGATGAAAGGCATGCTGACCGGGCCGGTGACGATGTTGCAGTGGTCGTTTGTGCGCGACGACCAGCCGCGCGCCACCACCGCCATGCAACTGGCCTGGGCGATTCGCGATGAAGTCGATGATTTGCAGAAAGCCGGCATCCGCGTCATCCAGATTGACGAGCCGGCTTTCCGCGAGGGCCTGCCGATCAACAAGCGCGACTGGGCCGCGTATCTCGAGTGGGCGGTACAGGCGTTCAAGCTGGCTGCCTGCGTTGCCGATGATGAGACGCAGATTCACACGCATATGTGCTATTCCGAGTTCAACGACATCCTGCCCGCGATCGCGGCGATGGATGCGGACGTCATCACCATCGAAACCTCGCGCTCCAATATGGAGTTGTTGGACGGGTTCGCGACCTTCGACTATCCGAACGAAATCGGTCCCGGTGTGTACGACATTCACTCGCCACGCGTGCCCGATATCAACGAAATGACCAGGCTGCTCGAACGCGCCTGCAAAGTGATTGCGGTGGAGCGGCTGTGGGTGAATCCCGACTGCGGCTTGAAAACCCGCGGCTGGCCCGAAACCGAGACCGCGTTGCGCAATATGGTGGCGGCAACGCATCAATTGCGCAGTGAGTTCGCGGCGATGGAGCCGTTGAGACGTGCCTAATCCCTTTAATTCAATGGCTGCGGAATTTGCTTTAAAAACGGTGATGTCGTTGGGTCAGGCATATCGGGATGCAATTGGTGGCGCTGGCGGTGGATAACCGTACAATCAAGGGCCGCCATTTCAATTCGCGTCGTGCGCAAAGACCCTATGAACGACCGCAGTCCTGTCAGTACTCATCATCTCGCCGAAAGCGAATTGCCCCTGTATGCGGGCATCGCCCTCGCCAATGTCGTGCTGGTGAACGCTGCGCCGATCGCGGCCGAGGCACGACGCCAACTGCTGGCGGCCGATGTGATCGGTTTCGATACGGAATCGAAACCTACCTTCCGCAAGGGCGAGAAATCGAACGGCCCGCACCTGGTGCAACTGGCAACCGATGGCAAGGTTTATCTTTATCAGACCGGCCAGCCGCCGTTGTTTGAGGGCCTGAAAGAGGTGCTGGAATCGAAGGCGATTCTAAAGGTCGGCTTTGGTCTTGGTTCCGACAATGCGCGCCTGGAATCGCGGTTGGACATTGGCATTCAAAACGTACTCGATCTCGGCAATGCATTGCGTGAGGGCGATCGTCGCGGCGTCCTCGGCGCCAAGAGCGCAGTGGCGCAGGTGTTCGGCATGCGCCTGCAAAAATCGAAAAATACCACCACCTCTAACTGGGCCAATGCACAATTGACCGATCGACAGATGCTGTACGCTGCCAACGATGCCCATGTTGCGCTGCGCGTCTATCGCGAGTGGATGCGCCGAAAAAATATCGCTTCGATGCAGAATCCGCCATAAGCAAACTCCAGAACTGGCGGGCCTTCCAAGGCAAAAAAGGCCGGAAACACCCGTCCCTGCTGGAGTTTTAGCATTTATTAAGTAGATAATTCAACCATAACTTTTATATGCTGGCGGCGCGCTGAACAACGGGATCCTATTCAACCTTTGAAGGCGCTCCATGAAAAAAATTCTCTGCATGATCGTCGTCCTGATGCTCACGGCGTGCTCGTCGGGACTGGATCGAAAGCTGGATGGCAGCAGCGAGCAGGCGTTTGTGGCCAGTCTGGGCAGCATGAAAAAATCGTCCAAACCCGACGAAGCGGCGCGGCTCGATGAAGCGCTGCTGATGCTCGCCGTAGCGGATGTCAGCATCGGCTACGAAGACGGCATCCTCGGCGCATTCAATAAACTGGCCAGCAGCAAAACCCCCGAGCAGCTGGCGGATGCGCTGATGCCGTTGGTGAATGGCAAGACCGGCCGCGAGCTGATTGCTGCCGGACAAAAGCGAAAAAAATCCGAGGCCGCGCGACAACTGGTCAAGATCGACAAGGAGTTGACGCAACTGCGCAAGGCGCGCGATGAGCGGGTCGCTGCCAAAGGCGTGCTGGAGGCAATCCAGGTGCTGGAACCGGCGCTGCGCTTCAACAGTATTGCCTCGCAACGCACCAGCCTGATCGAGTTCAAGGTCAAGAATGGTACCGCACTGCCGCTGAGCTATCTGTATCTGCGTGGCGCCGTCGCCGAGCCGACCGGCGATAAACTGCTGTTCGCAGACGATATCAATTACAAGCTGAGCGAAGGCCTGCCGCCGGGTGAAACCAAAATGATTCGCCTGCCAAATATGGATCCGGGCAAATGGAATGCGCTCGAGATCTGGGGCCGCGACAATCTGGTGTTTACGGTCGAGGTGGTCAATGCCGAAAGCCAACCGGGCCAGAAGCTGGCAGTCGCATTCTCGCACCGGGATGCGCAACGGCTGGCAACGCTGGAAAAAGATAAACCGTTACTGGAAAAAATGGCCGCAGAATAATCGGGCCGCGGTCGAGTGCCGCTGGCGCTGCCTCACAGAGGCGCCGCAAGCTTAACCTTGAAACCCGGCACGAGCCTTGCATTATTACACTGGGTACTTTGGTAATTTATGACAGGGCCCCTGAAGCGTCGTGCGTTGAGGGCTACGCCCGTCTCCGATTGGCGACAATCGTTGACGTAGGTGGGCAGATGGCCATGGTTTGGCAGACGCCTGGCCGGTTGCCATCCAATGCGCGGTCAACGCATCGCCTGCTGTCACGTTACTGGTAACTGCTGCATGAATATAAAAAAGATCTACAACAGGTTCGATAGCCTTTGCCGGAAATTTTCCCGCAGAGATAGCTTGAGGACCGTCATCCGCAAAAAGGAGTAAATGATGAAGTCATATCGCCATACGCCAACTCTTCTCGTCAGCGCGCTGATGCTTGCATTTGCATCGGCCAGCTTTGCGGCAGATCCGCCAAAAAGCACCACGACGACTACCACCACCACGAGCACCACCACGAACGCAGAACAAACGCGTCTGGTGACCAACTTCACCGCCCTGGCCGGTTCCACCGCCAATGCAGAGGCACTGATCACCGGCCTGCGCAACGGCACCAGTATCACCCTGGCTGCGCCGACCACGACGACCACCACAACTGGCGGAACGACCACTGGGGGAACCACCACGGGCACCACCGCAACCGCGACTTCGACCACGTTCACGCCGGCCACCGGCAAGCTCGGCAATGGTGAGGTCAATATTGCGCTGTCGCTCGCCAAGGCGGAACTGATGAAGTTGGGCATTACCAACCCGACAGCGGCACAGTTGCAGACCGTCCTCAACGGCGGCACCATTACCACCACCTCTGCCACCGGCACGACCACCACGTCCACTTCAACCTCGACCAAGCTGGCCGGCATCCTGACGATGCGCGCCGACAAGATGGGCTGGGGCCAGATCGCCAACTCGCTGGGCATCAAACTCGGCGATGTGATGCGTAACGATAAGGCGAACAACGTTGCGAAGGATGGCAGCAAGGATGACGCGCATGTCGCCAAGGCCGACAAGGCCAATCGTCCCGACAAGGCCGAGCGTCCTGACAAGGTAGAACGTCCGGAGAAGGTCGAGCGCCTGGACCGCCCACAGCGGCCGGAGCGCGCTGGAAAATAAGCGGCGTGTAAAGGCAAGCGGGCCCCGCCACGGCGAGGCCCCTTTTCAATTTTAGGGAGAAATTAACTTGAACAAGACAATCATTGCTTTGACAGTATCGGCGGCGGTTATGTCGATTTCACAGGCAGCACTGGCCGATGAAGGCAAGCTGACTGCGGGTACCGGCTTCAATTATTCGTCGGGCGATTACGGCACCTCGACCACCACCAAAATTCGTTCCGTACCCTTCGATCTCGGCTATGAAACCGGCGCCTGGACGTTCAAGCTGAGCGTTCCCTACGTCGATATTTCAGGTCCGTCGAACGTGATCCCGGGTGTGGGGCGCGTCAAGAATTCAAACCTGAATTTGCGTGGCGGTGGCGTAAGTGTGGGCCTCGGCGGTTCCGGGACAAGCAGTTCGCAAACTTCCGGCACGGCGCGCGGGATGGGCGATGTGGTCGCGTCAGCGTCCTACAATCTGTATAACAATGCGGCTGCGCAGTTTGGCGTAGATCTCGCCGGCAAGATCAAGTTCGGCACCGCCGACAAAGACAAGGGTCTGGGCACCGGCGAAAACGACTACGGTGCCGAGGTCGATATTTACAAGACGCTCGACAGCGTCACGTTATTCGGCGGCGTCGGTTATACCAAGATGGGAACGTCGCAGTACATCCAGCTCAAGAATGTGTTCAATGCGACAGCGGGCGCGTCATTGAAACTCAGTGAAGTCAGTTCGGTCGGCGTTGCCTTCGATTATCGTGAGCGCGCATCGGACACCAGCTTCCCGCGGCGCGAAGCGACTGCGTTCTATAGCTACCGCTATGCGAAAGCCTGGAAAACGCAGGTTTATGTACTCAAGGGCTTTTCCGACGGCAGCCCTGACTATGGTGTCGGCGCATCAATCGCCTATTCGTTCTAGCAGCAACCGCGCGACGAATCATCGCGCGTAATCAACGGGGCTGGGTCCGAATGAGCTGCTATTGCGCAGCCATCCGGATCCAGCCCCGTTGTTGCATAAGAGTCCCGAAGGATACGCGCGGCATCTTCACCATTTCGTCGCTCGACAATTGCAAATTTGCCGCCGACCTGGGCTGCGATTTGCGCCCGCACCATTTGTCTGTTCGGCGTGGCTAACAGCCAACCCCCGCCTTCGCCGGATCCGGCCAGACGCCGAAAATTCGCCCGGGCGGGACCTCAAATCGACGGATGACACGAAATTTAACTTTTGCGCCTTCGCTTATGAACGTGCCATTTCTCCTGTGGAAAGACGAGTCCGCAAGGTCCTGGGCAGAAATCAATTGTCCTGCGCCAACGATTTTAACGTTCGCGCCTGCTATGCTCGCCGCACAAAATGCTCCAATTAATTGGACCTGGTATTTATAGGTAGTCGCGAATCAATGAAGTACATCAAGAGCACGGGGGGAGCGGCGGGTCGCACGGAGCACCAGAGGCGCATGCGCGGCTTTCGGATCGTCGCAGCCGCCTATGCCGTTGCGGCGATTTCGCTGGCGCTGGCGTATTCGATCAAGCTGCTCGGCTGGCATGCCTTGCAGGCCAGCACAGGCCTCGTCATCGTGGCCAATCTGGGTTTCTATGCGATGTTCAAATCGCGGCTGAACGAACGGTTTGCAGATACCAGCCTGACCCTGGCGCAGACGTTGACGGCGATCGCCATGATCATGTTTGTGGCCTACCAATTTGAGCGCGAGAGAAGTCTGGTGCTGGTCTGGTGTCTGGTGGTGCTGCTGTTTGGCATGTTCCGCTTCAAGCCGCGCGAGTTTTTGACTACCACGCTGTTCATGCTGGCCGGCTATGCACTGGTTATCAATCTGCTGATGACGTTCCGCGCAGACCGTGTCGATGTCTATCTCGAATGGTACCAATGGGCCTGGCTGGCCTTGGTCCTGCCGGCGTTCGCAATGATCGGCGCACGCATCAGCGAGATGCGTGCGCGCATCATGCGCAGCAACGAGAAATTGACCGATGCGCTGGTCACCATCCAGGATATGGCCACCCATGACTCCCTCACCGGCTTGCCGAACCGGGCCTCGTTGAGCGATATCCTCGAACACGCGATCAATATGGCGGATCGCGCCAAGGTCGGGCTCGCCGTGCTGTTCATGGACCTGGATCATTTCAAGGCAATCAATGACACGATGGGCCATTCCACCGGTGACCAGTTGCTGCGCGAGATCGGCCGGCGCCTGCGCAGCAGCATTCGCGGCAGCGATCTGGTGGCGCGATTGGGCGGCGACGAGTTTGTGGTCATGGTCGAGGGCGTCACCGATCATCAGAGCCTGGCGATACTGGCCGCCAAGATCCTGGGCGCCGTCAGCCAGCCGATAAAGTTGCAGGGCCATGAAGTCAAAGTTACCGCCAGCATCGGCATCTCGGTATTTCCGGACGATGGCCGTGATGTTACGGCGCTGCTGGCCAATGCGGACATGGCGATGTATCGCTCCAAGGAACTGGGGCGCAATCGCAGCAGCGAATATTCAGCCGAGCTCGGCGAGAGCGCGATCGAGCGTTTCGAGATCGAGAAGGGCATGCGGTTGGGCATGGAGAACAATGAATTCCATCTTTACTATCAGCCGAAAATGGAATTCAGCTCGGGCAGGATGCTGGGCGTGGAGGCGCTGATCCGCTGGCACCATCCGCAGCTGGGGGTGCTGGGGCCCGATCGTTTCCTGCGCATTGCTGAAGACACCAATTTTATTCTTCCGCTCGGCAAGTGGGTTATCGAGCAGGCCTGCCGCCAGGCCAGGACGTGGCAGGATGCGAAGCTGCCGCGTTTCTCGATCGCGGTGAATTTGTCCGCCAATCAACTCGCCGACAAAGCCCTGGTTGAATATGTCACCGAGGCCTTGCGCATGAGCGGCGCCGACCCGGCGCAGATTGAGTTCGAAATCACCGAAACCGCTGTGATCCATAATCTTGACGAGGCGGTAGTGGTGCTCGAATCGCTGCGCGCACTCGGCTTGCGCCTGTCGATCGATGACTTCGGCACCGGCTATTCCTCACTCTCCTATCTGAAGCAGTTGCCGGTGGATATTCTCAAGGTGGATCGCGCCTTTGTGAAAGACTTGCCGCACAACCGCAACGATATGGCGATTACGCGGGCGGTGATTGCCATGGCCCACGGTCTATCGATGAAGGTGGTCGCCGAAGGCGTGGAAGAACGTCAGCAGTTTGATTTTTTGCGCGATGAGGGTTGTGACGAGTTCCAGGGATATTTCTGCCGTCCCGCGATGCATCATAAAAATCTGGAAGCCCTGATCCGGGAACATGGGCTGATGATTCCGCCCAAGATCTGATGGGGGTGGTGGTCTGTCGGCGGGGGCGACAGGGCTGCGGCGGCGCGGGAATGTTATGCTCAAAGCTGAATGCCGATGTTCGGCATGCCACTGCCTTTTTATCTACTTGCGCCAGCAAGGTCATCGCCCGTGAGTGCATTCCTCAGGCCTACTATTACCGGATTGTCGATCGATCATGTCGATCGGCCTTCGCTCGAACGTTTTATCGTGCTGTCCCTGCTGCTGCATGTGCTGGTGGTATTGCTGTTCGGCGACGCGAAAGATGGCGGCGAGCGACGCGGGGTGCAGCTATGGGGTGCTTTTCGCGCGACCCTGGTGTCGGGGGCGGGCGAGACCGGCCCCGGATTGAAGATCGACCATGCGCTGAGCG
>JANMXS010000181.1:0-9612 GCA_031394335.1 Burkholderiales bacterium | reverse complement strand
CCAGCACCCGGCATGGGCGACGGCGAGCGTGCACAGCGCCCACGCCCAACCTGGAAAGACGAACAGGGCAAGCAAAACGACCGGCAGGATGATGAGCGCCGTGATAATCCGGGTTTTGAGCATGCGTCAGGCGGCGGGCCGCTCAGGCAGCCGAAATATCGGCTGCGCGCATCTGCGGATTCGCAGCCTGCAACTGTTCGCTGGTGCGGCCAAAGCGGCGTTCACGATCGCGATACGACTCGATCGCCTTGAGCAAACTGGCGCGATTGAAATCGGGCCACAGCTCGCGGGTGAAATAAAACTCGGTATAGGCGAGCTGCCACAGCAGGAAATTGCTGATGCGCTCCTCGCCACCGGTACGGATAAACAGATCCGGCTCAGGCGCGTAACTCATCGACAAGTGCTGCGCCAGATCGGCTTCAGTTAAATTCGCAAACTCCAGCATTGGCGCGGCTTCCGGAGCATTTTTGCCCTGCAAGGCCCGCCAATGCTGGAGTTTTTCTTCCTGCGCCTTTGCGGTGGCCTTATTGACCGCCTGCAAAATATCCCAGCGTCCGCCGTAGTTGGCGGCAACCGTCAGGGTCAACTTGGGATTGTCGCGCGTAAGTTCTTCAGCCTTCGCAATCATGTCGCGGATGCGCGCATCGAAGGGCGTCAAATCGCCGACCACCTTGAAGCGAATGCCGTTCTCGTGCAGCTTGCTCACTTCACTTTCAAGCGCGCGCAAAAAAAGCTGCATCAGCACCGACACTTCATCCGCCGGGCGCCGCCAGTTTTCACTCGAGAATGCGAACAGCGTCAGATAGTCCACGCCGAAATCGCCGCAGGCTTTTACGGTTTCGCGCACCGCTTCGACACCGCGCCTGTGGCCGGCCACGCGCGGCAAAAACCGGTTACGCGCCCAGCGACCGTTACCATCCATGATGATGCAGACATGACGGGGCACATCGCCCACCGCCGGGATGGTTTCGGTAGAACTGGCGTAGTTGGCGGGATCGGACATGACAACCGTGCGGAGTTGCCGGTTAAACCGACAGCAACTCTTTTTCTTTCTCGGCGACCGCCTTGTCAACGTCGGCAATATAGCGGTCGGTCAGCTTCTGGATATCGTCCTGCGCGCGCTTTTCCTCGTCTTCCGAGACGGTCTTGGCCTTGAGCGCATCCTTCAGATGGTTGTTGGCATCGCGGCGGATATTGCGTATGGCTACCTTGGCGCTCTCGCCCTCGCTTTTCACCAGCTTGGCCATTTCGCGGCGGCGCTCTTCGGTCAATGCCGGCATCGGCACGCGGATGAACTCGCCCATGGTCGAGGGATTGAGGCCGAGATCGGAATCGCGGATCGCTTTTTCAATCACGCTGGCCATTTTCTTTTCCCAGGGCTGCACGGTGATGGTGCGCGCGTCGGCCAGGGTCAGGTTGGCGACCTGGGTGATCGGCACCATCGCGCCGTAGTAATCAACCTGGATATGGTCGAGCAGGCCGGTGTGCGCGCGACCGGTACGCACCTTGCCGAGATCGTTCTTCAAGGTCTCCAGCGACTTGCCCATTTTTTGCTCAGACTGCTTTTTGAGATCCGGGATATTCATCTGCCTTGCTCCATTGAAATCGTCTGTCCGGCCAGCTTATGCATGCACCAGCGTGCCCTCGTCTTCGCCCATCACCACGCGCTTCAACGCGCCCTGCTTGAAGATGGAAAAAACGTTGATCGGCAACTTCTGGTCGCGGCACAGTGCAATCGCGGTCGCGTCCATCACCTTCAGGTTCTTGATCATGGCTTCGTCAAACGTAATCGTATGGTAGCGCGTTGCCGTCTTGTCTGTCTTCGGATCAGCCGTATAGACGCCATCGACCTTGGTGGCCTTGAGCACGATCTCGGCTTCCATCTCGCGGCCGCGCAGTGCCGCCGCCGTATCGGTGGTGAAAAACGGATTGCCGGTACCGGCGGCAAATACCACCACTTTGCCCTCTTCAAGATAGCGCATGGTCTTGCCGCGAATATAGGGCTCGACCACCGGCTCGATATTGATCGCCGATTGCACGCGCGGAATCAGTCCCGCTTTGGCCAGCGCGTCCTGCAACGCCAGCGAATTGATGACGGTGGCGAGCATGCCCATGTAGTCGGCGGTGGCGCGATCCATGCCGGCGGCGCTCGACGAAACGCCACGAAAAATATTGCCGCCGCCGATGACGATACCGATGGCAACACCCATATCGGCGACCTCCTTGATCTCGCCGACGATACGTTCGATGGTCGGGCGATTGATGCCGAAGGCGTCGTCGCCCATCAAGGCTTCACCGGAAAGTTTGAGCAGAATCCGTTGATACTTGGGTGTCATCAGGGCTCCTTTATTGTTCTCAAGTCTAATTGCAGATTGTGTCCGCAGTCAGGCAAAAATACTGAATGAACCAAAACGGGGAAGCGCTAGCTCGTTTCCCGAATTCAAGACTACTTCACGGGAGTCGGCTTGTCTCCATCACCGTCGTTCTTCGGTTTTGCAGCAGCAGCCGCTTCCGCCACTTCGTCTGCGAAGTTGGTCACTTTCTTTTCAATGCCTTCGCCGACGACATACAAGGTGAAGCCGTTAACCGCCGCATTCTTCGACTTCATCAGCTGCTCGATGGTCTGCTTGTCGTCCTTAACAAACGGTTGCGACAGAAGCGAAACTTCTTTCAGATACTTGGCGATCGAGCCGTCGACCATCTTGGCAACGATCTCCGCGGGCTTGCCGGATTCGGCAGCTTTGCCTTCGGCCACAGCGCGCTCCTTGGCGATATCCGCCGCCGGCACGCCGGAAGCGTCCAGGGATTTCGGCTTGGCGGCAGCGATATGCATCGCCACATCCTTGGCCAAGGTGATATCACCACCGCTGATATCAACCAGGGTGCCGATCTTGGCGCCGCCATGCAGATAGGAAACCAGGCTGCCCTTGGCGGCCACGCGCACGAAGCGGCGAATCGACAGGTTCTCGCCGATCTTGCCGATCAGGGCCTTGCGGGATTCTTCCACGGTGGTACCGTTGATCGTCAATGCGGAGAGCGCGCCCACGTCGGCCGGGCTCTGCGTGGCCACCAGTTCGGCGAACTTGTTCGTCAGCGCCAGGAAATCATCATTCTTGGCGACGAAATCGGTTTCGCAGTTCACTTCGACGATGGCGCCGAGTTTCTGGTCGCCGGAAATATAGATTGCCACCACGCCTTCGGCAGCGACGCGCGAGGCGGCCTTGCTGGCCTTGTTGCCCAATTTCACGCGCAGAATTTCTTCCGCTTTTTCCAGGTCGCCGACCGCTTCGGTCAGCGCTTTTTTGCATTCCATCATCGGCGCGTCGGTTTTCTCGCGCAGTTCTTTAACCATTCCAGCCGTAATTACCGCCATGATCTTTTCCTATTTCAATTGCATCGGGATGCAGAATCCAAGTTCAAAAAAAAGGGGCCGGAGCCCCTTTTTCCGGTTGCTGCCTTATTTCGCGTCGTCTTCGGTGACTTCGACCAGTTCTTCACCCGGCGCCATCATTTCGGTGATCACCGCGTTCTTGCCTTCGAGGATCGCATCGGCCACACCGCGGGCGTAAAGACGAATCGCACGCGTCGAATCGTCGTTGCCCGGGATGATGTAGTCCACACCGTCCATCGAGTTGTTGGTGTCGACGATGCCGATGATCGGCACGCCCAGCTTCTTGGCCTCGGTTACGGCAATCTTGTGGTAGCCGACGTCGATGACGAAAATCGCATCGGGAACGCCGCCCATGTCCTTGATGCCGCCCATCGAACGCTGGAGTTTTTCCAGTTCGCGGGAATACATCAGGGCTTCTTTCTTGCTCAGCTTTTCCAGCGAGCCGTCTGCCACCATCGCTTCGAGATCTTTCAGGCGCTTGATCGAGCCCTTGACGGTTTTGTAATTGGTGAGCATGCCGCCCAGCCAACGGAAGTCAACGTACGGCATGCCTGCACGCTGCGCTTCTTCCATGATGATTTCGCGAGCCTGGCGCTTGGTGCCAACGAACAGGATGGTGCCCTTGTTCGAGGCCAGCTGGCGTACAAACTTGAGCGCGTCCTGGTACATCGGCAGCGACTTCTCAAGATTGATAATGTGGATTTTATTGCGGGCACCGAAGATGAACGGCGCCATTTTCGGGTTCCAGAAGCGGGTTTGATGACCGAAGTGGACACCGGCTTCCAGCATTTGACGCATGGTTACTGACATGAAAAGCTCCAGAGTTAAGGTTTGCCTCCCCCCGCGAGACTCTTCCACATGAGAAGAGACCTTAACGGTGCAGGGGTGCGGATTTGCTGCATTTGTGCCTGACCGGGCCAATCCCGATACGACAGCCCATGATTATACGGGTAAAAGTCGATAAAAATCAAACCCTTTCTCTCCTGACGCGAGGAACAGCAGACGGGCAAATCACTCTTGTTATACTGTGGGCTTCCACAGTTTCGGGGTTTGTCGTGTCGGTTTCCATCAAAAATAGCGAAGATATCGCCAAAATGCGCATCGCCGGCCGTCTGGCCTCCGAGGTACTCGATTACATCACGCCCTTCGTCAAGCCCGGCGTCACTACCGGCAAGCTGGACCAGTTATGCCACGATTACATTGTCGATGTGCAGCAGGCGATCCCGGCGCCGTTGAACTACGCGCCGCCCGGCCACAAGCCCTACCCGAAGTCGGTATGCACCTCGGTGAACCACCAGGTCTGCCACGGTATCCCGGGCGAAAAAGTACTGAAGCACGGCGATGTGCTCAACATCGACGTCACCGTTATCAAGGACGGCTATCACGGCGATACCAGCCGCATGTTCTATCTCGGCGAGCCCTCGATCCAGGCCAGGCGCCTGGGCGACATTACCTATGAATCGATGTGGCGCGGCATCCGCAAGGTCAAGCCGGGCGCCACTATCGGCGATATCGGTTATGCGATTCAATCCTTCGTCGAAGGCCATGGTTACAGCGTGGTACGCGAATTCTGCGGCCACGGCGTCGGCAAGAAATTCCACGAAGAACCGCAGATCCTGCATTACGGCAAGCCCGGCACCGGCATGGCTTTGAAGGCCGGGATGATTTTCACGGTCGAACCGATGATCAACGCCGGCCGCAAGGATATCCGCATGCTCGGCGACGGCTGGACCGTGGTCACCGCCGATCACAGCCTGTCGGCACAGTGGGAACATACGGTGCTGGTCACCGAAGATGGCTTCGACGTGCTGACCGTTTCCGCAGGCTCACCGCCGCCGGCACCCGCCAACTAACCGGCGCGCCGCACCGGGCATATTGAAGGCGAATGTGAATGGCTGCGGTACTCAAGTCTCCGGCGCTGACTCCTGATTTTTTTGCCGCGCAGCCTGCGTTACGCGAGGTCAACACCGGCTACGCCAAGGCGTGGCGTAACTACCTCGGCGAGGCGCGCGCGCAACTGCAGTCACGCTATGCCTTGAAAGCGGATCCCGTACGGCAGGTGCGCGCTATCGCCGCCCTTACCGACAGCGTGATCCGAAACCTGGCCGACGATATCGGTCTGCCGCGCGATCATGCCATCGCGGCGACCGGCGGCTATGGGCGCGGCATGCTGTTCCCCTCATCCGACGTTGACCTGCTGATCCTGTTACCGGAGGGCGCGGGGGTGAACGCGTCCAGCGCGGTGGAACGCTTTGTCAGCCTGCTGTGGGACGTGGGGCTGGAGCCCGGTATCGCGGTGCGCACCGCCGCCGAATGCCTGGAAGAAGCCGCGCAGGACAACACCGTGGATACCAGCCAGCTCGAAGCGCGCGCGATCTGGGGCGACAACGCCTTGTTGGCGGCGATGAACACGGAACTGCGACACGTCCGCAAACTGAAGCCCTACTTCGACGCCAAGATCGACGAGCAGCGCAAACGTCATGGACGTCTCAACGATGTCGCCCTTAACCTTGAACCCAATATCAAGGAAAGCCCCGGCGGTTTGCGTGATCTGCAGATGGTGTTGTGGCTGTCGAAAGCGGCCGACCTGGGTAACGACTGGAAAGCCCTGGCGCGCGAGCACATCATCACCGCCACCGAAGCCAGACTGATCGCACGGCACGAACGCGTGCTGATGGATCTGCGTATACGCCTGCACTATCTGTCGGGCCGCCACGAGGACCGTCTGGTGTTCGATCACCAGACCGTGCTGGCACAGCAGCTGAAACTCAGCGGCAGCCGCAACAAGCTACCTTCTGAAGAATTGATGCACCGCTACTACCTCACCGCCAAAGCGATCTGGCAGATGAATTCGATCCTGCTGGTCAACCTGAGCGAACGCATCGAGCGGCGGCGCAACGCGATGGTGAAGTCCATCGACCATGAATTCGAACTCCTCAACGGCAATATCTCGGCGCGCGACGTGACGATTTTCGAGCGCGATCCGCGCGCAATCTTCCGCGCCTTCCTCGCCCTGCAACGCGTCAAGGAGGCGGAATTTTTTGCGCCGGAAACCCTGCGCTCGCTATGGCGTGCGGCTCCCCTCATCGACCGCCGCTTTCGCAACGACCCGGAGGTCAATCGGCTGTTCCTGGAAATTCTCAAGAGCGAAAAAGTTACCTTCACGCTGCGGCGCATGAGCCGTTACGGCATTCTCGGGCGCTACATTCCGGCGTTCGGCCGTATCGTCGGCCAGATGCAGCACGACCTGTTCCATGTCTATTCGGTCGACGAACATATCCTGATGGTGGTGCGCAATCTGCGCCGCCTGGTGCTGCCGCGCTTCGCACACGAGTTTCCGTTTGTGCATGAGCTGGCGCACGAGTTCGCGCGGCCGGAAATCCTTTATCTGGCGGCGCTGTTTCACGATATCGCCAAGGGTCGCGGCGGTGATCACTCGGAGCTCGGCAAAAAAGATGCGCGCGCCTTCTGCAAAAAACTCGAGCTCGCCGAAGGCGATGCCGAACTGGTGTCGTGGCTGGTCGAAATGCATTTGCAGATGTCGGCAGTTGCGCAGAAGCAGGACCTGAGCGATCCGGAAATCATCGCCCAGTTTGCGGCGCGCGTCGGCACGGAACGCAGGCTGACCGCGCTTTATGTGTTTACCGTCGCCGATATCCGCGGCACCAGCCCGCATGTGTGGAATGCCTGGAAGGCGAAGCTGCTGGAAGACCTGTTCCGCGCCGCGCGCCGCCTGCTGCGCGGCGATGCGGTGGTCAATGAACATTGGGTGGAAGCGCGCAAGGCCGAGGCATTGAAACTGTATCGCGAAAAAAAGCGCGATGCCGAGATCGTTCCGGCATTGTGGGCACATGTGGATGACCGCTATTTTCAGCGCTTCGATCCGCAGGAAATCGCCTGGCACGCCGATGTGCTCGAGATCAATCCGGTGGCGATGAAATCGGTGGTGCGGGTGCGCGCATCCGCCGATCTTGGCGCCGACAGCGGCTTCGCGGTGCTGGTGATGACCCGCGATCAGCCCGGACTGTTTGCGCGCATTACCGGCTACTTCGAGCGGCTCGCCTTCGATATTGCCGCGGCCAAGGTGTATACCGCGCAGCACGGATTTGCGCTCGATTCCTTTCAGGTGCTGCCCAAGCGCGGCAAGACCGCCAGCTATCGTGATCTCGCCGCGACCATCGAGAGCGAGCTCGCGCGCGAGCTCGACACGCAAGCGCCGATTGCGACGCCGTCGGCCGGCCGCATGTCACGCCAGGTGCGGCATTTCCCGATTGCCCCGGTGGTGACGCTGTCGCCGTCGCGCCGCAAGCCCTATTTCGAGTTGTCGATCAGCTGCGCCGACCGCCCCGGCCTGCTGTCGACGATCGCCCGTGCGCTGCTGAAATACGATCTCGACCTGCTCGACGCACGCGTCAATACCTTGGGACAGCGTGCAGAAGATACCTTCGTGGTCGAAAACCCGCAGCTCGCGGATGCGGCATTTGCCCGTGATTTGCAAGCAAAAATCCAGGCGGAAATTGAACCCGCGCGCTGAGTAGCCGCGCGAGCAGGCTAGCCGATCGGCTTACGATCGTTCAACGCCAGCCAGCCCTTGATGACGCGGTACAGATACCAGATCACCACCGCAACCGGCAGGACCCACAACACGGCCATGCCGATGCCCAAGGTCAGCAAGCCCAGCACCCAGAACACCGTCCAGGCGACGACCGCCAGCAGCAGGCCCCACCAGAAAGTGCGCGACATCCAGGCATAGTGCGAATCCAGCCAGGTGCCGCGCACATCGTCGCGCTTGACCAGGCCAACGATCATCGCCACTACCGCCAGCGTCCACATGGTGAACGGCGCCAGCGCGTGCAGTACGTACATCAGCTGGGTGACACCAATGGATGAAGCAACATCGCGTTCGCCTGCGGGGGTAGCGTCTATCGTTTCAGCCATGATGCGGGTCCTTTGCTGGACTGCGGGTTAATCATCATCCTGTCCGGCCAATTCCGGGAACAGGACCTCGGTGAAACCGAACTTTGACATATCCGTCATGCGCATGGGGTACAACACGCCGTCGAGATGGTCACACTCATGCTGTACCACGCGGGCATGGAAGCCGTCGACGCTGCGATCGATCGGCTCGCCGTGCTCGTCAAAACCGGTATAACGCAATTTTGCATGACGCGATACCGCGCCACGCATGCCGGGCACCGACAGGCAGCCCTCCCAGCCTTCTTCCATCTCGCTGCCGATCGGGGTGATTTGCGGATTGATCAGCACCGTGAATGGTACCTCGTAGCCGGGATAGCGCGGATTGTTCTTGACCTCGAAAATCACCACCCGCACGTTCTCGCCGATTTGCGGTGCCGCCAGGCCGGCACCGTTGGCGGCGACCATGCTGTCTTTCATGTCGACCAGCAAGGCTTGCAACTCGACCGAGCCGAACGCGGCCGGCGGCAGCGGCGCCGACGGCTGCATCAGGCTCCAGGTGCCCATCTTGAGAATTGGTCTGATCGCCATTGTCTGCTCCTGATTTGCAGCTGAAGTCGTTACTTGAAACCCTGGCGCGCAGCGGGCAGGGCCGCATGCAATTCGACCGCCTTGGCCAGGATCGTACGCACTTTTTCCATGCCGACCTTGAGCACCGCATCGGCGTCCTCGAGCTTGATGCCCTCGGCGGAGCTGCCGCGCCCAGCGGCATGATTCATCGACAGCGCCAACGTCGCGTAGGACAAGCCCATCTCGCGCGCCAGCGAGGCCTCAGGCAGGGTGGTCATGCCGACCATGGTGCAGCCATCGCGTTCCAGGCGATTGACCTCGGCCAGCGTCTCAAGACGCGGCCCCTGGGTCACGCCCAGTACGCCGTGTTCGACCAGCTTGATGCGGACGGCCTTGGCCGCGTCCAGATACAGCTGACGGGCGCGGCTGCAATAGGGGAAGGTAAAATCGATATGCGTCACCGGTGCGTCACCTTCAAACAGGGTGTGCTTGCGACCCCAGGTGTAATCGATCAACTGATCAGGTACCGCAATCACGCCCGGGCCCATCTCGGCGGATACCCCGCCAACCGAATTCACCGCCAGCACGCGGGTCACGCCTACCGACTCCAGCGCCCAGATGTTGGCGCGGTAGTTCACCTCGTGCGGGGGAATAGTGTGGCCATAGCCATGTCGAGCCAAGAAGATGACCTCCGCCTTTGCAGTGCCCTGGGCAATATGACCAAAGGTGAAATGACC
>JANMXS010000180.1:0-31122 GCA_031394335.1 Burkholderiales bacterium | reverse complement strand
TACCGCAGGGTGCATGCAGCCCATCCTTTTGAAACGATCGCAATCTGCGTCTTGCCCGACCATTTGCATGCGGTGTGGCAACTACCGGAAGGTGATGCCGATTTTTCTTTGCGCTGGCGGCTGATCAAACAAGGATTCTCTCGCGGGCTACCGGCTGCGCCAAATCGCAGCGAAAGCAAACTGAGAAAGCGCGAAAAAGGGATTTGGCAACGGCGATTTTGGGAACATCAGATACGCGATGACTTGGATATGGAAAGACACGTTGATTATGTCCATTTCAACCCGGTCAAGCACGGGTGGGTCGGCGCAGTACGCGAATGGCCGCACTCTTCGTTTCACCGATATGTCAAGGCAGGAATCCTGACCGAAGATTGGGGAGGGAGCAATCTCGACGATGCCATTGGTCACGGTGAGCGCTGATCATTACGCGTGGGCACGCTTCGCTTTTGCCCACCCTACCGTATCCCGTGAATTCATCATGGCTCGCCATTCGGCACACCTGATCAGGAAATTCATGTGCTTTGCCGCGACGCATGTTCTTGTAGGGTGGGCAACAGCGCAGCGTTGCCCACGCGATCGGTGCCCGTTGTGATCGCTGCGTATCCGCCATCAACATCCGCGTGGGCACGCTGCGCTTTTGCCCACCCTACCCATTACAGGATGCACCACCGCCCTGCAGCCCTCAATCCAGCGCTTCCCCGCCTTCAAGCTTTTTCTTGAACGCGTCCGCAAATCGCATCAGCGGTGCGCCGTCGATGATGTCGTGGTCGGCGCTGAGGTTTAGATGGATGAAGGCGCGTTCAACCATTGCGCCATCGACGACCACGACCTTTTTTTCGATGGCGCCAATCGAAAGTGTCAGCGTCATCGGTGTGATCGGGAACATCACGGCGGCGCCGCTGGTGAACATGCCCATCGAGGTTACCGCCACCGTGCCCGCCAGTTGCTTGAACACATAGGGGTCGCTGCGGATATAACGCCACACCAGGCGACGAATGAAATCCGGCAGCCGGAAAAACGTTTTTTCCAGCGCCGACATCGGCCCGGCAGTGCCCAGTGGGGCGGACTTTGCGGCTTGCAGTTCCTGGTGCAACTGCTGCGCGGTTTTGCGGTTGGCGCCGCGCGAAATGTAGGCCAGCGGCAACACCGCCCCATCGAGTTCACGCTCGACGGTAAAGCTCAGGTCGATGTCGTCGAACATGACCAGCTCGGTTTTGCCATAGCGGTAGGCGTGCATATGCGGGTTTTCATCCAGCGCCAGCAGCAGTGACTTGGTCACATAACTGGTGATCGTTACCGGCTCGGCTTGTGCCGACAACCGCACCAACGCGGCGCCGATGTCGACCGAGAACACCAGATTGATGATGTTCTTGCGTCGCCCTTCGGCCATCAGGTCGAGAATGAAATTGCGGATCTGCGGGTAGGCGATTCGCCGGTTCGGGGCACGCGATTTTTTCAGCTCTTGCCGCAACTGCGCCCAGGCCGAGTGTTTCGGTGGTGGCGCTGTGGGAGGAGTGCTCATGCCGCTGACTATGCCAACGCCAGGGGTTTGTTGGAATTAACAATTATCTTTGGACAGCGATTGGCAACCACCGCAAATCCCCCTCCATCCCCCTGTTGCAAAGGGGGAAGTACTCCGTAGTGAATGCGGCTCACGCTTCTCATATCGAATTTCAACAAACCCCTAGAGCCGATCCAACTCTTCGGCCAGCGCCTGGATGGTTTGCGTGATTTGCGTTTCGGTATGGCGGTAGGACAAGAAGAAACGCAAGCGTGCCGATTTCTCGGGCACCGCCGGGTACAAAATCGGCTGCACATTGATACCGCGTTTGAACAGCGCCTCTGAAAGTCGAACGGCGCGCAAGGAGCTGCCGGTAATCGCCGGAATCACTGCCAGCCCGGTGCTGAAGCCGGTATCAATACCAGCCGCTTTGGCGCGCTCGAGGAAGAAGGCGCCGCGCGCCTGCAGCGCGTGCACCCGCTCGGGTTCGCGACGCAGGCCTTGCAGCGCGGCCAGCGATGCCGCCGCAACCGGCGGGGACATGCCCACGCTGTAGAGAAATCCCGGCGCCATGAACTTGAGATGCTCGACCAGCGCGGTTTCGCCGGCGATATAACCACCGCAGCCAGCCAGCGCCTTGCTGAGCGTACCCATCCAGATATCGACGTCACTGCCGGCAAGCGCGAAATGTTCACGGATGCCGAGGCCGTTCTTGCCCATCACGCCGAACGAATGCGCTTCATCGACCATCAGGAAGGCGCGGTGCTTGCGCTTGATTTCCACAAAGCGCGGCAGGTCCGGGTAATCGCCATCCATGCTGTAAATACCTTCAACCACCACCAGCACGCGCTCGAAATGGCGGCGTTGCTCATTGAGGATGGTATCGAGCGCCGCCCAGTCATTGTGTGGAAACGACAGGCGCTTGGCGCCCGACAGCTGGATGCCCTGCAGGCTGCAGTTGTGGATCAGCGCATCGTGCAGCACCAGATCTTTCGGCCCGAACAAATAGCCGATGGTGGTGACGTTGGTGGCGTGGCCGCTGACGAAGGTAATGGCGTCATCGACGCCGTAGACATCGGCCAGGGCGCGCTCGAATTCACGATGGATCGGCCGCTCGCCGGAGACAATGCGACTGGCCGATACCGAGGTGCCATACCGATCGATCGCGGCCTTGGCGGCGGCGGTTACGGCCGGGTCGCCGGAAAAACCGAGATAGTTGTAGCTGCCGTAATTGATGAACGATTTGCCGTCGATCAGCGTGGTGGCGCCGACCAGCGCGTCGTGCTGCTTGAAAAACGGATTGCGAATGCCAAGGCGCGCCGCACCATCGTTGACGATGCGCAACTGCTGGTAACCGGGATGCAGGGCGAAGCGATAATATTCCTCGGGAATATCGCGCGCCGCCGCCGAAGTCGCCAGCGAAAAATTGGTGGTGCGCGGCTCACCGGCCTGGCGCAGGCGACGCTCCAGCGTCTGCTGGATCAGCTTGTCTTTCAACTGGGCGCTAAGGCCCATCACGCCTTTTCGGCTCATCAGTGAATGATCCGGCTGGATTTCACGGCATCGCCCGAATGCAGTTCAGCGGCGAATTCCTCGATGGATTTTGCATCGACATCGGCGGCATGCAGCGACACCATCTGCTGCACCTGCGCGGCGATATTCGCGGCGGGCGCGGCGGGTGCGGCATCGCCGGGCGCGCCGGCAGACTTCAACTGGGCGATGATCTTGTCGGCCAATTTTTCAATGGTCGGGCTTTCGCTGAGCGCCATCACCGGCAAGCGAATGCCAAAGCGCGATTCGATCGCCAGCGCAAGCTCGACGCCCATCAATGAATCGAGTCCCATATCGTAGACCGAACGCGTTGCGTCCAGTTTCTCGGGCGGAATGCGCAGGATTTCGCCGATTTCCGCTTTCAGCAATTCGCGGAAGGTGGCGGCAAGTTCTTCCGGCGGCAGTTCCGCCAGCAGGCGCTGGATATCGTCGGCATGATCTTCATCGGATTCGCCCTCCGCAACTTGTCCCAGCAGATCATGGAACTTCGGCGATGGCGCGGACGGCAGGAAGCGGCTGAGCGCCTGCCAGTCAAGTTCGAGCACGCCCAGGTTGGAACGATCGGTAATAATCAGCTCTTCCAGAATATTGAGCGCATCCGCCGATTGGATGGTGCTACCACCCATGCGGCTTTGCAGGGCATTCTTGATCTGCTCGTTGCGCGCCAGGAAACCGACATCATCAATCGCGCCCCAGCGCACGCACAGCGCCGGCAGTCCGGCGGCACGACGCGCCATCGCCAGCGCTTCGAGTTGCGCGTTGGCGGCGACATAGTTGCCCTGGCCGGGATTGCCGAACAGGGTGGTGGCGGAGGAGAACAGGACGAAGAAATCCATTTTCATGTCGCGCGTCAGCTCGTGCAGGTATTGCGCACCCAGGATCTTCGGCGCGAACACCTTGCGAATCTGTTCGGCATTGGTGTTGCGGATCAGCGCGTCTTCAATCACCACGGCGGCATGCACAATGCCACGCAGCGGCGGCATCTTCGCGGCGATCTGGGCAAACAGCGTCGACAGCGCCTTGCGGTCGGTGACATCGCAGGCCGTCGCCAGCACCTTGATGCCGCGCGCCTGCAGTTCGGTCACGGTTGCCTGCGCCTCGGCAGAGGCGGGTCCGCTGCGACTGATCAGCACCAGATTTTTGGCGCCCTTGGTGACCAGCCATTGAGCGGTACGCAAGCCGAAGCCACCAAGGCCGCCAGTGACCAGGTAGGTCGCCTTGGCCGACAGTGCCAATTGCTGTTGAACCGGCGGCGGCGTGAATACCGTATTGATCCCGTTCTGATAGGTGACGACGACCTTGCCGATCTGCTTGGCTTGCTGCATGTGACGGAACGCATCGACCACATCGTCGGCCTCGAAGGTATGGAACGGCAACGGGTGCAGGATGCCCTGCCCGAACAGTTCCATCACCTCGCGGAACAAAGCCTGGGTGAGCAGGGGCTGCTCCTGCATCAACTGGTCGGCATCGATACCGAAGTAAGAGATGTTATTGCGGAACGGGCGCAAGCCGATTTTGGTGTTCTCGTAAAAATCGCGCTTGCCCAGCTCGAGGAAACGCCCGAACGGTTTGAGCACACGGAAGTTGCGATTGATCGCCTCACCGGCCAGCGAGTTGAGCACCACGTCGACGCCCTTGCCCTGGGTGACGGCGAGAATCTCGTCGGCAAAGGCCAGCGAGCGCGAATCGAATATATGGTCGACGCCGAGCAGGCGCAGGAAGTCGCGCTTTTCATCCGACCCGGCGGTGGCAAAAATTTCTGCGCCGAAGTACTTGGCCAACTGGATGGCCGCAATACCGACACCACCGGCCGCACCGTGAATCAGGATCTTCTCGCCCTCGCGCAAACGCGCGAGGTGATGCAGCGCGTAGTAGGCGGTGAAAAAAGTACTGGGAATGGTGGCCGCCGCTTCGAACGAAATTCCGGGCGGAATACGCGACACGCCGCTGGCCTTGGTGAGCACATGATTGCTGAAGCTGGAGGGGCCGAATGCGACCACGCGATCACCCAGCCCGAAACCTTCCACCCCGGCGCCTACGCCGATAACCACACCGGCACACTCGAGCCCCAGCGTCGGTCCGGCGAAACCGTTTTCCACCGCTTCTTCGGACAGCAGGCCCAGCGCATACATGACATCGCGGAAATTGAGCCCGGTGGCGGCGACTTCAATCTCGATTTCATCCGCCGCCGGTCGCGTGCGCGGGAACGCCTGCCAGCGCAAATTTCGCAGTTGGCCGGCGAACTGGAAGCCCAGGCGCAGTGTGGTCGACAGCGCCGGTTTTTGATTCTCGACCAAGTGGCGAGGCATCACTCGCAGGCGCGGCACAAAGCGTTCGCCACGAGCCGTCAGCATCACTTCTTGCTCGGCATCTGCCGACATGATCTCGGCGGCAAGCGCGGCGGCAACGACGCTATCGAGCGCATCAACCGGTGTCCTGGCGACAAAACCTGCGGGCACAAGCTCGGGGCCAAAACCGCGCTCAAGGTCCACCAGGCGAATCGTCAGCCGGGACGGCTCGTTCATCAGGGTGCGTCCCAAGCCCCACAGTGGCGCGTCGGCCATGTCCGCATATTGCGTCTGGCGCTGCGGCAGAAGACCCGCGGTAGCACCCGCCGTGACCAGCCAACAGGTGGTATCCACTTCGGCTTGCTCGCAAGCTTGCACCAGCGCGCTGGCAATGGCACAGCGCTCGACCTGATGGGCGAGCAACTGGGTGGCGCCCGCCAGCGTATCGTTACGTCCGAGCCCGTAAAGGTGCACAACGCCACTCACCGCACCGTGCGTGGCTTTGACGTGGCTGAGCAAAGCCGACATCGCGTGTGCATCGCCCGGATTGATGTCGGCATGCGAGCAATCCACCGCCGCGTGGCGCATCGCGCCGACCACCGCGACATAGCCGCCACCGGCGACGATGCGGCTGGCAAAATCGCGCGCGGTCGCGGTGGCAAACACGCTGTCATCCACCAGCACGATCCAGGCGGGTTTTGCCGTTGACGGCGCGTCTGCTTTTGCAACTTCGGCAATATTGGCAACATTGAGCTGCGCCCCGGCGCGCGCGACCATCACATACGGCGTTGCCGGAGCGTGAGGCACCAGCGGCAGGGTGGCGCAGGACTCGAAGCCTAGCGCCTGCAGGCGTTGCTCCCAGTGGCTTGCGGAACGCGCCGTCATCGCGGGCACCGCTTCGGAGCGCGGCGGCCACCAGTGCTGGGTAGCGCCGAATACCAGATCGAGCCAACGTGAAGACGGCGTACCCAGCAGCACCAGCGTGCCATCGGCGGCGAGCATTTGCTGCGCCTGTCGCAGCGCGCGCTGGGCATCTTCATCGCTGGCAAAATCGTTGACCAGAAGGGCCAGCTGGAAACCCGCTGTCTGCGCTTCCTGAGTGGCTTGCATATTCTGTGTGGCGGCGGCATCGGCTTCATCACCAAACACCTGCGCCACCACGCCGGGCAGCCGGTCGACACGGTGCAGACAATCTTCCGCCGTGGCGCGATTGGTGGTGGCAACCACGTAATCGCAGCGGTCGCGTGGCAGCGAACGCAGCAGGTCAGCGGCAAAGGTTGGCGTCCCGTCGCTGATTTCAACAATGCGAAAGCGCTGACCTTCGCTCAGTCGCTCAAGCGCCGTGGTCACGCATTGCTGCAGGGCCAGGCCGAACGAACGCGTCGCGGCATGACCGACCACTTCAGCCGACATGGCGGCGACCGTGCACTCGCGCGGCAGCAGCTGTTCGATGGTGGCGCGTCCGTCAAGCAATCGTTCAAGGTTGAGGCCAATGCGGCCAACCGCATTGAAAATCGCGAAATGATCGGGATGATCGGCCACCAGGGCATTCCAGATATCGTGCGCACCGGGGCCTTCATCGGCATTCAGGAAATGCCAGCCGTTGTCGTCGCCATCCTCGGCGCCGCGTTCCAGTACGCCATCTTCTTCCAGCATATCGATCAGGCGCGCCACCAGTGCCGCCGATGACGGATTCCGCTCCGCCAGCTGCGCGACGCGCTCATCGGACAATTCGCTGCCGCCGGCAATGCGCTTCAGTGCATCGGCAGCAAAGGCGGCGCAAAGCGCATCGAGCAAGGGCTCAATTTGTTGCGTATAAGGCTGAAAAGCGCTGCCCTTGGCCAGCGCCAACGTTGCTGCCGCCAGCGCCTTGCGCACTTCTTCGGCCAGGGTGGGCAGCACAATGCCCGCGGCACGCGCATGCGGTTGGGGGATGCCGACGTAATCGAGAAAACGCAGATGATCGGAGCTATCCTTGCGCAAACGCACGGCGCGAAAACGTACGCCGCGCAGCCACGCGACGACCTCACCCTGTTCGTCGAACAGTGCAAAATTTGCAGTCAGCGATTGCGGCGAACGGCGCACCAGGTCGGCACGGGCCAGCACCGGCATGCTTTTCCCGGTCTTGAAAATCAGGCGCCCGATCCGGGTTGGCACATAGGCGACCCCCGCCTGGGTGGCGATCTGGTCGCGCAGCAAATGGATAATGAGCTGGAAGGTGCAATCGAGCAGCGCAGGATGAAGCAGCGTGCTGCCGAGCTCGGGCTTGATGGCATCTGGCGCCACCAAACGCGCCCATACGGAGTCGCCCTCGACCCAGCCGGCATCGATCGCCTTGAACGCCGGCCCATAGTTCAACCCGACCATTTCAGTGAGACGGGTATGCAGCTCCGCATCGAAATCGGGTTGCCGCAACGGCACGCCAGGTTTCTCGTCAACGAACAGCACGCCCTGCGGTTCGGCCGGGATGCGCCCGGTGGCGTGCAGGGTCCACGCCTCGCCGCTGTGCTGGTCGCGCGCCTTTACCGCGAAACTGCCGTCGGCGGGATCGATACTGACGCGCAGCGATTTGGAATGCTCGGTCGACAGCAGCAACGGCGCACGAATTTCCAGCTCTTCGATTTCAAGCTTCTCGTCGGGCGCATTACCCAAGCTCCATTGCGCCGCCGCCGCCAAGGCCAGTTCGGCAAAGCCGGTGCCGGGGAACACGGTCGCGTCGCCCACCACATGGTCGGCGAGCGTCGGGTTCAGCAATGGGTCCAGCTGGTTTTCCCAGGTGAAATCCTGCTGACTCAGGCGATAGCCCAGCAGCGGATGGACCTTGTAGCGTTGCAGCAGGTTTTCCGACTCTGAAGTGACGGTCTGCCAGTAGCGCTCGCGCTGCCAGGGGTAATTTGGCAGCGGCGTGAATTGAGCCGGATGCGGGAAGAACCGGCTCCAATCGACGGGCGCACCGGCAATCATCACCTTCGCCGCGGCACTCCAGACACGTTCAGGCGCATCATCGCCGCGCGACAGGGTGGTGACGACACGTCCCGGAGCGCCGCCGTCTTTGTGACTGTCCTTGAGGCTGTCGTTGAGGTAGCCGCGCAGTACGGCATGCGGACCGATTTCAATGAACAGATCGATACCCATGCCGCGAGCGGTTTTGACCGCCTGCTCAAACAGCACCGGGTTACGGATGTTTTGCCACCAGTAGTAGGCATCCAACAGCGCCCCGGACAGCCGCTCGCCGGTGACGGTGGAAATGAATGGCAGTTGCTCTTCGCCTGGCGCGAGCGCGCCCAGCGCCTTGTAAATACTCGACTCGATCGGATTCATCGCGGCGCTGTGAAACGCGTAGTCGAGATCGAGTCGTTTATAAAATATCTTGCGCTCGGCGAGTACTGCCTCGAGCGTGGCCAGCGAGGCATCGTCGCCGGCAATGGTCACGCCCTTCGAACTATTGACACCGGCGATCGCGACGGCGTGCTCGAGGCGGGTCTCCTGCAGCACTTGCCGCATCGCCGCTTCACCGAGGCCGACAGCGGTCATCTGCCCGCGGCCTTTAGTGGTCGCCTGCAACTGGCTGCGGTGATAAATGACCTGCACCGCCTGCTCTAACGTCAGCGCACCGGACGCCCATGCGGCGGCAATCTCGCCGACACTGTGGCCGGCGACCGCATTGGGCGCGAGTCCGCGGCTGCGGAGCATTTCGGTAATACCTACCTGGACGGCGAACAAGGTCGGTTGCGCAATCTCGGTCAAGGCAAGCCGGCCTTCGCCATTGTTGCCCGCGAGTTCATCTTCAAGCGAAAAATTCGCATAACGCTTGAAAATCTGGTCGACGCGCTGAACCGCAGCCCTGAACGTGTCATCTTCAAGCAGCAGGCGCTTGCCCATGCCTTCCCACTGCGAGCCATTGCCGGAATAAATGAACGCGATTTTGACCGGAGACGCCAGTGCGGTTGCGGACTCGACCGGCAAACCGGACGCCGTGCCGCTGGCGAAATTTTCCAGTGCCGATGCCAGCGATTTGTGCGTGGAGCCAAACACCACCGCGCGGCTCTCGTGCCATTCGCGGTTGAAGGTAGCCCCATAGGCAATATCGTAAAGCGGAACGCTTTGATGCTGGCGCAGGAAGGTCGCGTAATCACGCGCGGCGGCTTTGAGCGCAGCCTCACTCTTGCCGGATACCACCAGCGGCAGGTCCGTACCAAGCTGCGGCTTGGGCGGTCGCGGCTGCAGCGGCGTTACCTTCGCGGCCGGACTTTCAAGGATGACGTGCGCGTTGGCGCCGCCGAAACCGAACGAGTTCACGCCGATAACGAGCTTGCCGGTCTGTTTCAGCGCGGTGGTCTTGTGCGCGATGCGCAAATTCCAGTCATCAAAAGCGATGTTGGGATTGGGCGTGTCGACATTAATGGTTGCAGGCACCATACGGTGCTGCACGCAGAAGACCGCCTTGACCAGTCCGGCGACACCGGAGGCCGCTTCCAGATGGCCCAGATTGCTTTTCACCGAGCCGATCAGTAGCGGACGGTCCTTGCTGCGGAATTTTGCCAATGCATCGCCGAGGGCACGCGTCTCGATCGGGTCGCCCACTGCGGTGCCGGTGCCGTGTGCTTCGATGTAGTCGATATCGGCAGGGTCGATGCCCGCATCCGCATAAGCGTCTTTCAGCAGCGTTGCCTGCGCCTGGCTGCTGGGGACGGTGAGACCGGACTTCTTGCCATCGCTGTTGATTGCCGATGCGGCCACAATAGCCAGGATCGGATTGCCGTCGGCAACCGCCTGATCGTAGTCCTTCAGAATGAAAATGCCGCCGCCTTCGGAGCGGACATAGCCATCGCCTGCGGCATCAAACACGTTGCAACGGCCGCGCCGCGACAGCATCGACGCCTTGGAGAAGGCGATGAAGCCATAAGGGTGCAAATGCAGGCTGACGCCACCGGCGATCGCCAGCGAACTCTCGCCGGAGGCCACCGACTGACATGCCTGGTGGAATGCAACCAGGGACGAGGAGCAGGCCGTATCCAGCGCCATGCTCGGTCCGCGCAGATCGAACACATAGGAGATTCGGTTGGCGGCAATGCTGGCGGTATTGCCGGTTGCCACGGTGGAATCAATGGCGCCCAGGTCATCGGCAAACCGATAGGCGTAATCGGCACTCGAAATACCGATATATACGCCGCACTTGCTGCCCTTTACGGCTGCGGGCCGGATGCCGGCATTCTCGAATGCCTCCCAGCTCATCTCCAGCAGCAGACGCTGCTGCGGATCCATCTGCGCCGCTTCGCGCGGCGAGATGCCGAAGAATGCGGCATCGAAGGTCGAGATGTCGCCGATCGAACCCGCCGCATAGGTGTAGCTGGTACCTGCGTGGTTCTTGTTGGGGTGGCGGAATGTTTCCTGCGCCCAGCGTGTCGGATCAACCGACGAGACCAGATCCTTGCCGTTCAACAGATCCGGCCAGTATTGCTCCGAGCTCGTTCCGGGAAAACGGAAGGACATGCCGACGACGGCAATTTTTCTTTTCATCGTAATGAGATGTTCTTGAGCAATAACATGAATTTGCATCCCCGAACTTACCGAACTGACCATGCGACAAGCGAGTCCTGGCTGAATTTGCCCAGGATCGATGGCTGCACAGCACCCTTTTGTCTTAAACGTTATCGATATTTTTCAAACGTTTACATAATACAGCAGCGCGCGATTCACTCCTAGCCGGGGTCAAGACACGCTATTGACGGCGTTGCGAAATTTGCCGGCGGCGAGCGTGTGCAGACAGGGATGAAGGATTCAGCGAATGATCAATAAATTTAACGTAGATCCAGCATTGGCGCGGCTTACAAGCCAAAAAAGTCTCGAACGGCACGCCTGGCGGGCACTTTGCTTTTTCAACGATATGCGCCGGATCAGCCACAGGCGCGACGCTGGCGTCGGGGGTGGGCAAAATGGTGGGCCGTGTTGGACTTGAACCAACGACCAAAGGACTAAGACGGGAATTCGCATCGCATGCGATGCGCCGTTGAAGCGCAAGGCCATGCAGGGCCGCAGCGGAGTCCTCTAGCCCGCAGGGCGGAGGACGAATAATCCTGTTTGCGCCCTTCGCGGCTTTCCCCATCGAGGCAAAGTGGTGGGCCGTGTTGGACTTGAACCAACGACCAAAGGATTATGAGTCCTCTGCTCTAACCAACTGAGCTAACGGCCCGCACAAGGCAAGCATTATAGCGAACCGCGCCCTGATTACTCCAGCCACTTTGGTCCGGATACGTAAATCGGTACAGGACCCCTCAAACTATCTCCACACCAGCACCGGAATGTTCGAGTGGGTCAGTACCTTGTTGGTCTCGCTGCCGAGAATCAGCGCCGCCAATCCACGCCGGCCATGCGACGCCATCATGATCAGGTCGCATTTCTTCTTTTTCGCGGTGGCAATGATGCCGTTGTAAGGCTCTTCGTTCAACACGGTAATCAAATTGACTTGCAGATTTCTGGCGGTCGCGCGCTTTTCTGCCGCGGCCAGGTGAATCGCCGCCTGTTTTTTCATGGTGGCCTCCCAATCCTTGGGCGACATCGGCTGCATCGCATAGCCGTCCCCCGCATAAACCATGGGGTAAGGCGACATGACCGTTACCAGGCTTAACTTTGCTCCCGTCTCGAGCGCGAGCGTAATTGCCTGATCCACCGCCTTCAGGGAAAGTTTACTGCCGTCTGTGGGGGCCAGAATGTGCTTGAACATATCGCGTTCTTTCTCGTTAACAGGTGGAAATGAAGAGTACACCCGATCGTGATCGACTGCTGTACGGAAGCGCACCAAAGAAAAGGCCGGCTGAGATTAACTCAGTCGGCCTTTTTTTCGATGCCTGGAATACCTGAAAATCAGCTATCGGTTTCCAGAAAACTTTTCAGCTTTTCGCTGCGGCTGGGATGACGCAATTTGCGCAGGGCCTTGGCTTCGATCTGGCGAATGCGCTCACGCGTCACGTCGAACTGCTTGCCGACCTCTTCCAGCGTATGGTCGGTATTCATCTCGATGCCGAAGCGCATGCGCAATACCTTGGCTTCGCGCGGGGTCAAGGAATCCAGCACGTCCTTGGTCACATCGCGCAAGGAGCCGTACTGCGCCGAATCGAGCGGCGCCAGCGAGTTGGTATCTTCGATGAAATCGCCCAAATGCGAATCGTCGTCGTCGCCGATCGGCGTTTCCATGGAGATCGGCTCCTTGGAAATTTTCATGATCTTGCGGATCTTGTCTTCCGGCATTTCCATCTTCACCGCCAGCGTGGCCGGATCGGGCTCGAGGCCGGTTTCCTGCAGGATCTGGCGCGAAATGCGGTTCATCTTGTTGATCGTCTCGATCATGTGCACGGGGATACGGATCGTTCTTGCCTGGTCCGCGATCGAGCGCGTGATGGCCTGACGAATCCACCAGGTGGCGTAAGTCGAAAACTTGTAGCCGCGGCGGTATTCGAATTTATCCACCGCCTTCATCAAACCGATATTGCCTTCCTGGATCAGATCCAGGAACTGCAAACCGCGGTTGGTGTACTTCTTGGCGATTGAAATCACCAGACGCAGGTTGGCTTCGATCATCTCGCGCTTGGCGCGGCGCGCCTTGGCCTCGCCGGTGCTCATATGGCGTGCGATTTCTTTCAAATCCTTGATCGGAATACCGACTTCCTTTTGCAGACCGATCAGCATTTCCTGCTGTTCGACGATCGACGGCTTGAACTTGGCCAGTGCTGCCGCGAAGCCTTTGCCATTGGCAATTTCTTCGGCAATCCACTTCACATTGGTTTCATTGCCCGGGAAGGACTTGATGAAATGCGGGCGCGGCATGCCGGCGTTCTTGACGCACAGTTCCTGGATTTCGCGCTCGCGTTGACGTACGCCTTCCACCAGCGAGCGCAGGCCATTGCACAGCGCCTCGACCTGCTTGGCCGAGAAGCGAATCTGCATGAGTTCGTTGGAGATTTCTTCCTGCAAATCCTTGTAGGCGCGTGAACGATGGCCTTTGTCAGCCAGCACTTTTTTCATGCGCTTGAACAGTTTGCGAATCGAGTTGAAACGCACCAGCGAATCCTGCTTCAACTGCTCCAGATTCGCCGCAGCGATGGAACCGTCTTCGTCTTCCTCTTCTTCTATTTCCTCGGCATCCTCAAGCTCCGCTTCGGCCAATGCCGCTTCGGCAACTTCAGCTTCATTCGGGTCAACCAGGCCGTCGACGACCTCGTCGATGCGCATTTCGTCGGCTTCCACTTTATCGGCGAGCGTCAGAATGTCCTGAATCGTGGTCGGGCATGACGAGATCGCGAAAATCATGTGCTTCAGACCGTCTTCGATACGCTTGGCGATTTCGATTTCGCCTTCGCGTGTCAACAATTCGACCGAGCCCATCTCGCGCATGTACATGCGCACCGGGTCGGTGGTGCGACCGAATTCGGAATCAACCGTCGACAGGGCCGCGGCCGCTTCTTCTTCGGCGTCATCGTCATCCGCTCCTGCGGGCGCGGCATCTGCCAGCAGCAAGGTTTCCGCGTCCGGAGCCACGTCGTAGACCTGGATGCCCATGTCGTTGAACATGGCGATGATTGCTTCGATCTGATCGGCATCGACCATATCCGGCAAATGATCGTTGATCTCCGCGTAGGTCAGAAAGCCACGCTCTTTGCCGAGGTTGATCAGGCTTTTGAGGCGTGTCTTTTGCGCTTCGACGTCGACCTTGGCAGCCTCTTGCTTGGCAGCCTTGAAATTCGGGATCGGGAATTCGTCGTGGTCGCGAGCGCTCTTGGGTTTGCGTGCCATAGTGATTTAGTCCAGTGCCGCGCGGTGCGGCTTTCGTCGTGCGGCTTTTAAAAGGTGAAAAGCGACTTTTGTAAAACAGCAAAGAGTGAAGCGGGGAACCCTTGATTATAGCAAACAAGCCGTTTTTTCGCCAATTTCCAAGGGCTTATCAGGCAAGCTGCCGCGAAAATGCCGCGCAGATCCACATCAACCCAAGCCCATTTCACGCGCGCGCCGGTCTATTTCGGCGCGTTTTTGTGCGGCGACGGCGTCATCGCGTAGTTTTGTCAGCGCGGCGTCGAATTCCGCATCCAGATCAAGTTTGGTCATATCCATATCTATCAAGAGGGGGTGCGAGGCCGCCCGGTCCAGCGCGCTTTCGTCGTTCGAGCCGCGAAAATGCTCAAGAATGCTCCCCTGATTGACCTCAAAGTCATGGTCACGAATGAAGGTGGCTACCCGTGAGGCGGTACCAATCTCGCTGGCGTCGTGCTCGTCGACCGCGACATCAAAACGACCGGCCAACTGTGGTTTGAGCAGCATCCTGGCGATGAGTTGCGCCGGCAGACTGGCGGCTGCAACTTTTTTCCGGCCGGTGGGGAACGACGGTTCCCGGCTGTTTCTCTTGTCCCACAGGGCACGCTTGTCGCCGGGGGCGTACTGCCGCGGCTTGGGCGAGCCGTCCCGATAACTTTCCAGTGGCGCGCGCGGCATGCTGCGCCCATGGCCACCGTTAAAACCTGATGGCACGCCGGCGCCGCCAGCACGCTCTCCGCTGTTGCCGCCCACCGTCATTGGAATTAACCGTTCGACTTCAATCGCACCCAGGCCAATGGTATCGGCGAGACGCCGCCGCAGCATCAACGCCAGGGCTGGGGCAGTCTGCGCCGACACTTGGGCAATGAGCGGTTTCGCATTGGCCAGCAGTCGCGCGCGCCCCTCCTCATTGGTGATATCCACCTGCGCCGACAACTCGTCGAACAGGACGGCGGAGAGCGGTTTGGCTTTTTTGAGTTCCGCCATGAATGCTTCTTTGCCGAGGCGGCGCACAAAGGTATCGGGATCGTCTTCAGCCGGCAGGAACAGGAAACGAATGTCTTTGCCATCCACGACCACCGGCAACGATTGCTCCAGGGCGCGCCACGCCGCCTTGCGTCCGGCCTTGTCGCCATCGAAGCAAAACACCAGATTGTCGGCCATGCGCAGCAGCTTTTGCACATGGGTCGGCGTGGTTGCCGTGCCGAGCGTCGCGACCGCGTTTTCAACGCCATTCTGGGCGAGTGCCACCACGTCCATATAGCCCTCAACCACGATCGCCGTCTGCGTGTCGCGAATCGAGCGGCGTGCATGAAACAGCCCGTAGAGCTCGCGCCCTTTTTCGAACAGGGGCGTCTCCGGCGAATTCAGATACTTGGGCTCGCCTTCACCAATCACGCGCCCGCCAAAACCGATCACATTGCCGCGCTGGTCGAGAATCGGGAACATCACCCGGTCGCGGAAACGATCGTAGCGGCGGCCCTCATCGTTATCGATCACGAGACCGCATTCCGACAAGGCCGCGGCGGTGTAGTCGTCGACAGCGCCCTTGAGGCCCTGCCAGTCGTCGGGCGCATAGCCCAGGCCAAACTTCGCGGCAATCTCGCCGCTCACACCTCGGCCTTTGAAATAATCGATCGCCTTCGCTGAGCGTTTCAATTCACTGCGGTAAAAATTCATCGCGGCGGTCATCACTTCGCCAAGCGATGCGGCTTCCTTGGCGCGCTCGACCGATTCGCCGCGATCTGCCTCCTGCGGCATCGGCAAGCCGACCCCTTCAGCGAGTTCGCGCACGGCATCGCGAAAACCCATGCCGGCATATTCCATCAGGAATGACACCGCCGTGCCATGCGCACCGCAACCGAAGCAGTGATAGAACTGCTTTTGCGGGCTGACCGAGAAACTTGGCGTTTTTTCGCTGTGGAAAGGGCAGCAGGCCGAGTAATTCTGTCCCGCCTTTTTCAGCTTCACGTGCTTATCGACGACATCGACGATATCGACGCGCGCAAGCAGTTGCTGAATGAAGTCTGGCGGGATCATGATTCGACGATTATACGGCGGCCTGCCACTGCAACCGGCCCAATCCTGTCAAGCCGCGCGCGGCGCAACTGCAGAACCGTTAACCCAGACGCGCCTTCACCACACCCGATAATTTGCCCATATCGGCGCGACCCGCGACCCTGGGCCGCAACGCATTCATGACCTTGCCCATGTCCTTGGCGCTGGTGGCGCCGGTCTCGGCAATGACCTGATCCAGCACAGCGGCGAGTTCCGCCTCGGACAGCTGCGCCGGCATATACGCCTGCAATACCGCCACCTCGAATTGTTCCTTGGCGACCAGATCCATGCGATTTCCGGCGGTGTATTGCTCGATCGAATCGCGGCGCTGCTTCAGCATCTTGTCGACCGTCGCCAACACGATATCGTCGGTGATTTCCACGCGCTCATCGACTTCCTTCTGTTTCAATGCCGCCTGCAACAGCCGAATCGCGCCCAGCTTTTCGCTGTCGCGTGCCTTCATGGCGGTTTTCATGTCTTCGTTGATGCGTTCGCGTAACGTCATGGGATACCTCGAAAAATAAAAAAGGCAGGAAGCTTTCGCTACCTGCCTTAAAAATTACTGGATCAAATTCTTAATAAAGCTTCGGCGGCAACATTTGGCTGCGCAGACGCTTGAAACGACGCTTCACGGCTGCGGCATGCTTGCGCTTGCGTTCTGCGGTCGGCTTTTCGTAAAACTCGCGGGCACGAAGCTCCGTGAGCAGGCCGGTTTTTTCAACGGCGCGCTTGAAACGACGCAGGGCGACGTCAAACGGTTCGTTTTCTTTCAGGCGAATCAGTGGCATTGCATCTACCTTTCTAGTTATGCCCGCCCAATCAGTGATCTGATTGTGGGTCTGAAGTTGCGAATTGCCTCCCTGCCAAGGCAGAGAGCCCAATATAATAGCGACTTAGGTGATTTTTGCCAACCCCCTTGGAGCTGTTTTGCTGATTCTGGGCATAGAAACATCCTGCGATGAAACCGGCGTCGCCTTGTATGACAGCCGGCGAGGACTTCTCGCTCATCAGCTGCATTCGCAGATTGCGCTGCATGCGGCGTACGGCGGCGTGGTCCCTGAATTGGCCTCCCGTGATCATATTCAAAGAATCATCCCCATTATTGAGGCCGTCCTGAACGAGAGCAAACGCTCACTAAAAGAGCTTGATGCGATCGCCGTTACGGAAGGCCCCGGCCTCGGTGGCGCGCTGATGGTCGGCACCAGCGTTGCCGCCGGCCTGGGCCTGGCGCTGGGAAAACCGGTCATCGGCATCCATCATCTTGAAGGACATTTGCTATCGCCACTGCTGACCGAACCGCGACCGGTGTTTCCATTCGTCGCTTTGCTGGTATCCGGCGGCCATACGCAGTTGATGTCGGTTCATGGGGTCGGCAACTATCGCCTGCTCGGCGAGACCGTGGACGATGCCGCCGGCGAGGCTTTTGACAAGACCGCATCCCTGCTCGGCCTGCCCTACCCCGGCGGGCCAGCGCTAAGCAAACTTGCCGACAGCGGCGATGCTCAACGCTACAAACTGCCACGACCGATGCTGAACAGCGGTGATTTCGATTTCAGTTTCAGCGGTCTGAAAACGGCGGTATTGACGCTCAAGACAAAAGAACTGGGCGCGCTGCCGATTGCGCCTGGTAACGAACAAAATCGCGTCAATATTTGCGCCAACATCGCCGCTTCCTTCCAGGCCGCCATTGTCGATGTACTGGTGGCGAAGTCACTCGCAGCGCTCAAAGCCGAGGGACTCAATCAACTGGTGGTGTCGGGCGGCGTCGGCGCCAACCGCCTGCTACGCGAACGCCTGACCAAAGAGGCGCGTCGGCACGGCGCCGAGGTGTTCTATCCGCCGCTTGAGTTCTGTACCGACAACGGGGCGATGATCGCGTTTGCCGCCGCACTGCGTATCGAGACTGACCCCGGTCTGCTGAAGCGCTCCAACAACGGCTTCAATGTGCGGCCACGCTGGAACCTGGCCTCGGTAGGTCTGACGGGCTGAGTGGCAAAAGCGCGGTCAGGGCCAGTCAGCCCGGCGCATCGCGGCGGAATTTTTCTTCGGCCTTTCCCAGATTTTCTTCGGCCTGCTTGACAGCTGCCTCAAGGACGGCAATACGCTCGTAGTATTCGGGCCTGCGCAGTACTGAATTCCCATTTTTGCGCACCACGATCTGACGCTCTTCCGGACTGGGTTCGCGCCCGTCCTCCAACGCCTTTTTTGCTTGTTCAAGTTTCGCTTTGGCGGCGTTTACCTCGTCATTAAGCTGATCGCTCCTGGCCTCGCGCGCTCTTGAGCGGGCATTGACATCTTCCAGGCGCTGGGTGACACCGCCAACCTTGTTGGCAGGCGCCGACATGACGTTGACATTGCTGTCCGTCTTGACCAGCTCCGCTTTTTCGCCCGACTTGGGAACCTTGTCTGAATAGGTCACCTTGCCGTCTTTGTCGGTGTATTTGTAAAGCGCCTGCGCTGTTGCGGCACTCGAAACGGCGATCAGGGCCAGAATTGCCAAAACATGTTTAAGCGCTTGCATGGTCTTCTTCCTCTTGGTCTTCCACTGTCGGCGCAGCACAGACAGCACAGGCAGGATCACGTTTGAACTTGACTGTTTGCCAAGCCATATTGCGCGCATCAAGCATCAGCAAGCGGCCTGTCAGCGCCGTGCCAATACCTGTCAGCAGGCGAATCGCCTCACCGGCCTGCATGGCGCCAATAATGCCGACCAGTGGCGCGAATACGCCCATGACCGCACAACGTTCTTCCTCTGCATTCGGTTGATCGGGAAACAGACAGTGGTAGCAGGCACTGTCGGCCTGTCGAAAATCGAAACTGGTGATCTGCCCGTCAAAACGAATACCGGCCCCGGACACCAGTGGTTTGCGCCGGGCAACGCAGGCACGGTTGATCGCATGCCGGGTCACGAAGTTATCGCTGCAGTCGAGCACCACATCCACCGCGGCAACCAGACGCTCCAACGCAGCGGCATCGACTCGTTCCGCAAGCGCATCCACCCGGACGTGGGGATTGATTGCCAGCAGCGTACGCTGCGCTGACTGCGCCTTGTTCATGCCGATCGAGTCCTCGCGATGAATAATCTGCCGCTGCAGATTGGTGAGGTCAACAACATCTCCATCCGCCACGGTAAGACGGCCCACCCCTGCGGAGGCCAGGTACATCAACGCCGGCGCGCCCAAGCCGCCCGCACCGATGACCAGCGCGTGCGAGTTCAACAGGGTCTGTTGCGCCTCAGTGCCGAACTCGTTGAGCAGAATGTGGCGACTGTAGCGAAGAAGGTCTTGATCGTCCATGATATCAATGCGTCAGACGGCGAAGCGCGCCGCTGTCATGGCTGCCCCGCCCCACCACGTCTCTCGACGAAAATTAACGGGCTTTGTCGCTCTTGGCGACGGTGTTTGCCTTGATGGTGGCGCCTGACGTTGCGGACGCCACCAATTCGCGCGGATTGGATGCGACCGGCAGGCCTTTCAACTGATTCAGCGCCTGCTGCAGTACAAAATCGATCGGCTTGCCATCCGTTGCATTGGTGGCCTTGTATTCAACCGGTTTCTCGTCGGCCGCAGCGACAGTGGCGACAGTGGTGGTCTGCGTTTTGGCAGCTGCCGCATCGCCTGCCGGTGCGGCCTTCTTCAACTGTTCCAGCGCTTTCTTCTCGTCGTCCCCCACCAGGTGGCGGTCCAGATCGGCTTCGCGCATCGACAGGCGCTGTGCACCATCATCAACCATCACATCGGGCGTAATGCCCTTGGCCTGGATCGAGCGCCCATTGGGGGTGAAATAACGCGCCGTCGTCAGCTTGATGGCGGTGCCATTGTTCAACGGCAAAATCGTTTGAACCGAGCCTTTACCGAACGTCTGCGAGCCCATGATCACCGCGCGTTTCTGGTCCTGCAATGCACCAGCCACAATTTCGGACGCCGACGCGGAGCCGTTATTCACCAGCACCACGATCGGCACCGTTTTGGCGCCGGCATTCAGCTTCGCCAGCGGGTCTTCGCGCGAGGGTCCGCGCAGATAGTTTTCCTTGCGGGCGGTAAGCCGCAGCTTGGCATCCTCAACGCGTCCTTCGGTGTAAACCACCAGGGCATCCTTGGGCAGGAACGCCGCCGACACCGCCACGGAGGCATTCAGCAAGCCGCCCGGGTCGTTGCGCAGATCCAGCACCAGGCCCTTCAGATTGCCGCCGTTCTGCTTGTACGCCTCGTTGATGGCGCGCACCATTTTGTCGGCAGTGGCCTCTTCGAACTGGGTTATCCGCACCACCGCATAGCCCGGCTCCAGTGCGCGCGAACGCACGCTCTGGATCTGGATTTCAGCACGCTTGACGTTGAACACCAGCTCCTTGTTCTCGCCCTTGCGGATGATGGTCAACACCGCCTCGGTACCCGCCTCGCCGCGCATGCGCTTGACCGCGTCGTTGATATTCATGCCGCGCAAATTGGTATCGCCCACCTTGATGATGTAGTCGCCCGATTTGATACCCGCCTTGTACGCGGGTGTATCGTCGATCGGCGAAATCACCTTCACCAGGCCGTCTTCCATACCGACTTCGATACCGAGGCCGCCAAACTTGCCGGTGGTAACGGTCTGCATTTCCTTGAAGGCATCCGCGTCCAGGAAGGCCGAGTGCGGATCGAGCCCCGTCAACATACCGTTGATGGCTTCCTTGATCAGCCGCTTGTCGTCGACTTCTTCCACATAATCGCTCTTGATGCGCCCGAACACTTCGGACAGCATGCGCACTTCTTCGATCGGCAGGTTGAGCGTGGTGTTCTGGCGCTCGGCAACCGCCGAAAAATTGAGGCTCAAGGCAACACCGACGACAGCACCCAGACCGACCAGACCAGCGGCTTTCAGTTTGGTGCTGAGGGCAGCACTTGGGCTTTTGAAAGCCGGTTGTACTGCTTTTGGGGTTTCGTTCATGTTCTGCCTCAATGTGTGGATCATGTAATCAATAATGTGCTGCGATGTTGCCTGGATCAATGCGCCACCGGCTCTATTTTCCGACCCATTTCATCGGATCAAACGGTTTGCCTTCGTGACGCAATTCAAAATATACACCTGATTCCGCCGCCCCTCCGGTAGAGCCGACGGACGCGATGGTTTCGCCGCTGGGCACGGTGTCGCCAAGCTGTTTCAGCAGGCTTTCATTGTTACCGTAGAGACTCATATACCCGTTGCCATGATCAAGAATGAGCAAGTTGCCGAAGCCGCGCAACCAGTCCGCAAATATCACCCGGCCATCAGCCACCGCCCTCACCGGCTGACCCGCTCCGGCCTTGATGAACAATCCCTTCCAGGTCACACCACCCTCTTCCCTTGGGGCACCAAAACGGCCGGCAAGTTCCCCGCGCGCCGGCAATTTCAGCTTGCCGCGCAGTGTCTGAAACGCGCGGCCGACAAACGATGCATCCGCCACCTCTTCAATCACCTCACCCGGCTTGCGGATGCGGCCAGGCGATTTACCTTCGCTGCGCTGCTGCTGCGACAGCGCTTTGGCAAGCTGGTCCACCAGTTTTGCCAGGCGATCTTCATCGCGCTTCAAGCGACCGATTTCACGTCGGCTTTTTGAAATATCCGCAGCAATCCGTGCCACCACTTTTTGCCGTGCCCCACGCTCGCTTTGCAGCGAAGCGCGCGCTTTCTTCTGCTCGCCGGCATTCGACGTCAACTCGGTCTTTTTGAGCCGTGCCGAGGATTCCAGTTCCGCCAGATTGGTAAGCGTTTGTTTCATTTTTGCAATCAGCGCAGCACGCATCTTGGAGATGTAGCCAAAATATTGCAGCTGGCGCTCAACCGCGGCGACGTCCTGTCCATCAAGCATCAGTCGCAGTGCGTCCGTGTTGCCATGCATGTACTGGTGACGAAGCATGCGCTCAAGCAAGTCCTGCTGCTTGCTTACGTCCGCCCGCATCGACTGGATGCGTTTCTGCAACTCATTCAGCGATTGGCTGATTTTGCTTTCCTCGCGGCCAAGCGCCATCAGATTGCGGTTGACCTCGCTGATCGCCTTTTCGCTGGCCTTGAGCGCATCGGCGGCCTCGGAGCGCGATTCTTCACTTTTGGAAAGATCACGCTGCAGCTTCTCGATACGCGTACGCAATTCGCCAAGGCGCTGCTTTTCAAGCTCTGCGGAAGCCTTTTCAGCATGGGCCGACGCCCCCAACCCCAGCATCCATGCGGTCAACAGCCCGATCAGCAATATCCGCCAGAACGCCGGCGATCGCCGTAGCGCCGCCACTCAGCACCTGCCGATTGAAACCGCGCCGCTGCTCACGTGTCTATGCCTTCGCCTTGCCCTGTGCGGCCACCGCCGCCTGGGCCTTGGCCACCGCCTCATGGTCGCCGAGATAATAGCGCCGCAGCGGCTTCAGGTCATCGTCAAGCTCGTATACCAGCGGCACGGCCGTCGGAATATTCAAGCTGACAATATCGTCATCCGACATATGATCAAGGTGTTTGATCAGCGCCCGCAAGCTGTTGCCGTGTGCGGCGATGATGACGCTTTTGCCGGCGCGGATTTGCGGCGCAATTTCCATTTGCCAGTACGGCACCACGCGTACTACCGTGTCTTTCAGGCATTCCGTCAGTGGCAATTCCTCCGGCAGCAGAGAGGCATAGCGCAGATCGCGCGCCGGATGACCTGCATCGTTCACATCGAGCGCCGGCGGCGGCACATCGTAGGAGCGGCGCCACAGGTGCACCTGCTCATCGCCGAATTTCGCCGCCGTCTCTGCCTTGTTCAGGCCCTGCAGGGCGCCGTAGTGACGCTCGTTCAGGCGCCAGTGCTTGATGACCGGTATCCAGCGGCGGTCAAGCTCTTCCTGGGCAAGCCACAGGGTGCGAATCGCGCGCGTCAGCAACGAGGTATAGCCCAGATCGAAGTTCAGTCCGGCCGCCTTCATCAGCTGTCCTGCCTGGCGCGCGTCAGCAACGCCTTTTTCAGTCAGGTCAACGTCGACCCAGCCGGTAAATCGATTTTCCAGATTCCACGCGCTCTCGCCGTGTCGCATCAGTATCAGTTTTTTCATGTGAGCCATCAGTATGGAGGGTTGGGGATGTCGATTAAGCGCGCGGGGCTCGCATTGACAGAATTGCACGCAAATACACGGAAAAAAGACGAATGCTCCCTTTTGCCGGTAAAATATCAGGTTTTCGCGGACTGGTGACTGCCGGCTAGGCGACACCTTCACGGATTTTCTAAAGTTGACAATACATGTCTGAGTTTATTTCACAAAACATCATGCTGGTGGCGCTTTTTGCAACCAGTGGCGGGATGCTGCTGTGGCCATTGATCGCCAAACAGATCGGCGGCAGCAAGGAAATTGGCACCCTCGACACTACGCGCCTGATGAACAGCGGCAATGCCCTGGTGCTGGATATTCGCGACAACGCCGAATTCAATGGCGGGCGCATCCCGAAGTCGAAAAATATCCCGCTCGCCGAAATCGACAAGCGCCTCGATGAAATCGCCAGGTTCAAGGACAAGCCGGTGATCATTGCCTGCAAGACCGGCAATCGTGCAGGCGCTGCCGTCAAGGCCCTGAAGGCGGCCGGCTTCACCGATGTCTATCAGCTGGCAGGCGGTTTCGGCGCCTGGCAACAGGCCAGCCTGCCCGTCGAAAAATAAGTCCATCATGGCCAAAGTCATCATGTATTCCACCGGCACCTGCCCCTATTGCATCATGGCGGAACGCCTGTTGACGGCCAAAGGTGCGGCGATCGACAAGATTCGCGTCGATCTGGAGCCGGCAAGGCGCGATGAGATGACCACCAGGACAGGCCGTCGCACCGTGCCGCAGATTTTCATCGGTGCGCAACATGTCGGCGGGTTTGACGATCTGTCTGCACTTGATCGTGCCGGCGGCCTTGATCCCCTGCTCGCAGCCTGAGCAATTTTATCCAATACCATTTTGAAACACGCTTCACTTAACAGGGAAATCCGAAATGACCGACGTCGCAGCAGCACCAGCCCAAGCCCAGGAAACCCAGGCCGCCTACTCCATCGAAAAAATTTATGTCAAGGATCTGTCGCTGGAAGTTCCGAATGCGCCGCAGATTTTCCTTGAGCGCGAAGCGCCGCAGGTTGATGTGCAGCTGCATCACGCCTCCAAGGGCGTCGATGATGGCATTTACCAGACCGAGCTGACCATTACCGTCACCGCCAAGATCGGCGAGAAGACAATGTTTCTCGCGGAAGTTTGTCAGGCTGGCATTTTCGCCATTCGCAACGTGCCCAATCAGGATCTGGAACCGATTCTGGGCATCGGCAATCCGAACATTTTGTACCCTTACGCCCGCGAAGCGATTTCTGACGCCATCGTGCGCGCCGGATTCCCGCCAGTGCTGCTGAACCCGGTCAACTTCGAAGCGCTGTACTCTGCACAAAAAGCGCAGGATGCACAGCAGGCCGAGCCGGCCGCAGCCGCTGTTACTCACTAGGCCAGCAAGCTCCATGACCGCTTTCGCGATCCGGAACGCCGCCACTTTGTGTGCGGCGTTTTATTTTTGCGCTGCCGGGGCCGCGCCGACAGCGCAAGCGCCGGTCACCGGGCCCAAGCCTGCCACCGCGGCGGCGAACGTTGCTGCGGCAACCTTGTTCAACGCAGTCGGTGACAAACCAGCCATCGTCTACGATGCACCTTCGCAGAAAGCCGCAAAGATTTTCATCCTGGCACGCTTTCAACCGGTTGAGGTTCTGGTGAAGCTCGACAAGTGGATCAAGATCCGCGACGCGGAAAACACCCTGGGCTGGGTGGAAAACGGCGCCTTGGGCGGCAAGCGGTTCGTGCAGGTTGCGGCCACCGTCGCCGACGTCCGCGCTACCAGCAGCGCTACCGCAGCGCTGGTGTTCGAGGCGCAGCGCGCGGTGCTGCTCGAAGTAACCGGCCCCGCCGTCGAAGGTTGGTTGCCGGTAAAGCATCGCGATGGGCAAAGCGGCTATGTTCGCAAAAGCCAGGTGTGGGGCGACTGAGGTGGTGGTGACTACCGCCATGTGGGCCGCTGCAGGCACGGCATGAAAATCGCCGTCATCGGCGCCGGCGCCTGGGGTACGGCGCTGGCCATCGCGTTCTCGGAAAAACATCGCGTCACCTTGTGGGGGCGCGATCGGGCGCAACTTGCCGATGCGGCACAGAAGCGCATCAATGTCCGCGCCCTGCCCGGAGTTACACTGCCTGCCGCACTGATTATTGAAGCTGATTTCGCGCGCGCACTGGACGGCGCCGAGATGGCCTTGATCGCCACCACTACCAGCGGCCTCGGCGAAACGGTGCGCGCAGTGCACGCATTGCATTCGCAGCTGCCGATCATCTGGGCATGCAAGGGATTTGATCGCGCTACCGGCAAGCTGCCGCATGAAACCGTCGCCGAAATTCTGGGCAAGGAGGCGCGCTTCGGTGTGCTTTCCGGGCCCAGCTTTGCGCTGGAAGTTGCCCAGGGGCTGCCGGCCGCGCTCACCCTGGCCTGCAACGACAACGTCTTCGCGCAAACGCTCGCGGCAAAACTCAACGGCAGCGGCCTGCGCGTGTATTCGAACGCGGATCTGATCGGCGTTGAGCTGGGCGGCGCACTGAAGAATGTGATGGCGATTGCCGCCGGCATCGGCGATGGCATGCAACTCGGCCTGAATGCGCGCGCGGCACTGATCACGCGCGGCCTCGCCGAAATGATGCGCCTCGGCGTGGCGATGGGCGGCAAGGCAGAAACCTTCACCGGCCTGACCGGACTGGGCGATCTGGTGCTGACGGCAACCGGCAATCTGTCGCGCAACCGCACGGTGGGCGTGCGTCTTGCTGAAGGCAAGCCGCTGGCCGCAATTCTGGCCGAACTCGGCCACGTTGCCGAAGGCGTGAACTCGGCCGAGACCACACGCACCCTGGCTGCCAGGTATGGCGTCGAGATGCCGATTACCGAAGCCGTTTGCGCCATCCTGTTCCACGGCGCGGATGCGCGCGCCACCGTCAAGCGTCTGCTGTCGCGCGAAGCCAGGGCCGAATAGCGCGCACGACAGGGCTCAGCCAGTTCGGACAAAACAATTCCCGCAGCGCAAGCGCTTAAGCCTTACAATCCGCGCCAATCCTTTTAGCTACGTCTTCCCACATCCCGGAGAACCCTGATGCCCGAAAAGCCTGCCGCAAAGAAATCTTCTTCCAAGCCTGCCGCGTCCAAAGCGCCAAAGACCAAGCGCAGCGCCGAGCAGCGCATCGAAAATGCAGCGGCGGTAATGGCTACGGTGTCAGCGGCGCAAAAGGCCGAAGTCCTGATTGAGGCGCTGCCGTATATCCAGCGCTTCTGGGACAAGAACATCGTCGTCAAATACGGCGGCAATGCGATGATCGATGTGGCCTTGCAGGAAGATTTTGCGGAAGACATCACGCTGTTGAAGCTGATCGGCATGAACCCGGTGGTGGTGCATGGTGGTGGACCGCAGATCAACAATCTGCTGTCGAAAATCGGCAAGGAAGGCCAGTTTATCCAGGGCATGCGCGTCACCGATGACGAAACCCTCGACGTGGTCGAGATGGTGCTGGGCGGACTCGTCAATCAGGAAATCGTCACCCTGATCAACAAGGCGGGCGGCAAGGCGGTCGGATTGACCGGCAAGGATGGCAACTTTATCCACGCGCGCAAGATGACCATCATGTCGAAAGAAGACAAGCGCAAGAAAATCGACATCGGCCTGGTCGGCGAAGTGGTGAAGATCGATACCGCCATCATCGATCTGCTCGACACCGAAGATTTCATCCCGGTAATCGCGCCGCTGGGCGTGGACGAAAACGGCACCGCCTACAACATCAATGCCGACGTGGTGGCGGGCAAGATCGCGATTGCGCTGCAGGCCGAAAAACTGATCCTGCTGACCAATACTGCTGGCGTGCTCGATAAAAAAGGCAAGATTCTCACTGGCTTGAACGCAGCGATGGTCAACCAGCTGATCGCCGATGGCACCATCTCCGGCGGCATGTTGCCCAAGGTAGATTGCGCGCTCGATGCGGTCAAGAACGGCGTAAAGACCGCGCACATTATCGATGGCCGCGTATCGCACGCCTTGCTGCTGGAGGTGCTGACCAGCGAAGGCGTCGGTACCTTGATTCGCGGCGCGTCGGCAAATCGGGCGATCAAGACTTAGCAATGGGGAACTTCTAAAAACCGCGTCGTCCCGGCGCAGGCCGGAACCCAGTCCCTCCAAGTATTTGAATATACGAAGGACTGGATTCCGGCCTTTCGATGGAGACCCCATTCGGGGCGCCGGAATGACGAACATTTGAGGTTTCGAGATGTTCCCAATGACGTAGATCTAGCATTGGAGCGGCTTTCGGCGTATTTTTGCCCCGAAAGCCGCGCCAGTGCTTGACTTTCGTTTTCAGCTATTCCGCACGCCTAGTTGTCCTTCAGGCCCGCCCATCCCGCCACCAGCCGCACAAACCCGTACGCCAGCCAGGTCTGCAGGCGCTGCCACCATGCGCGCTTTTGCCAGTCGGCAACGGCCAGCTTGCGCGCGCCGCGCGCGATTTCCACCTCGATGGATGCGCGCAACTCGCCGGCAAAACCGGGATCAAGCACCAGCACATTCAATTCACGATTCAGGAGCAGGCTGAAGGGATCGAGATTGCTCGAACCCACCGTGGCCCAGGCATCGTCGATCACGGCAACTTTTGCGTGCAGCATGGCGATTTCATATTCGTAGATGACGACATTTGCGCCAAGCAACTGGGTGTAGAGCGCACGTGTGGCGAGTTGCATCAGGGGATGATCAGCGCGACCCTGCAGCAGCAGGGTGACGCTGACGCCGCGTGCAGCGGCATCGATTAGCGCGCGACGCACTTGGCGGCCCGGCAAAAAATATGAGCTGACAATCAGGATGCCTTGCCTGGCCTCAGCCATGGCATCGAGGTAAGCACGCTCGATATCGCGGCGATGGCGAAGATTGTCGCGCGCGATCACCGCGGCGTTCATGCTGCCGACCGGGCTGGCAGATACCGTCGGCGACGGTGGCAAGGCCACATGCGGGCGGGTGGTCCAGCCCGACACCAGTCGCCACAGCCAGTGCACCAGCGGATAAATTTTCGCCAGTAACGGGCCCTCGATCTTCACCGCATAGTCATAACGCGGCTCGCTATCCGACAGCGCATTGGTCAGGTCATCGATCAGATTAATGCCGCCGACGAAGCCGACGCGCCCGTCGATCAGCGCGAGTTTGCGGTGCACGCGTCGTAGCTGGCTTTTGCGAAAAGTGCGCAAGCGCGGGTTGGGCCGGAACATTTTCACGGTGACGCCGGCCACCGCCATATCGGTAAACAAGGCGGGCGAAGTATCGCGCGAGCCGAACCCGTCCACCAGCAAGCGCACTTGCACGCCGCGTTGTGCGGCGCGCGTCAGTGCGGCAGCGATGCGCCGCCCGCAGGCATCGTCCTGAAAGATATAGGTTTCAATGCGAACATCGCTGACGGCCCCATCCAGCGCGGCTTCCAGCGCCGGAAAAAACTCGCCGCCATTCTTCAGCAGCGTGATGCGATTGCCGGCAACGATATTGTCGATGCCCACGGCGCTCAGCGCGACAGCTTGACCGCGAGCCCGACGTGGTCGGAGAGGCCGCGCCATTTGACACCTTCGACATCGCCGTGCAGGCGAAACACCTCGTCGATCTTTAGGCCGCGCATGTAAATGCGATCCAGCGTCAGCATCGGAAAAATGGCCGGGAACGTGCGCGCCGGTTTGCCATGGGTTTCCTCGAATACTTCGCAAAGTCCGAGGCCCTCCTTGAGCGCCTTGGAAATGCCGCCGCGCCTGGACCGCCAGTCGTTGAAATCGCCGGCCACCACCAGCGGCTCGTGGTTCGGCGCCGCCTCACGCAACATCTCGATCAGTTGCTCGATCTGCGCGGTACGGCTCTTTTGCCATAGCCCCAGATGTACGCACACCACCGTCAGCGGCACGTCCCAGCCGGGAACATCGATGCGCGCCATCAGGTGCCCGCGGCTTTCGAAGCGATGATGCGATACATCCTGATTGCTCCAGTCCAGCACCGGGTAAGCCGAGAGGATGGCATTGCCGTGGTGGCCTTGATCGTGCTCGGCATTCACGCCGTAAACAATGTCGTGATAGCGGCCTTCGGCAATATGGTCGTGCTGCGCGGCATCGGGCCAGTCGTCGAACTTCGCTTCGTTTTTGGCGTGCGCCCCCTGCACTTCCTGCAAAAACACGATGTCGGCATCCAGCGCATGCAGATTCTCACGCACCTCGTGGATCACGAGTTTGCGGTTGAGCGCGGAGAGGCCCTTGTGGATGTTGTAGGTCGCCAGCGTGATCGAGGCGGTCATGGGTCGATGCGGCTGCGGCGAGAGCCCAGTTCCAGGATTGCCTCGCGATTGGTGTGCGAAAAACACAGCGCTGCCGCTTTCTCGCAGGGCAGCCAGACATGCTGTAAATGCTCGCGCGGCGCCAGGGTAATCGGCACACGGTCGGGCACTTCAAGGCTGAAAATATGCTCGGTATTGTGTGTGACTCCGGGTGCATAGCGATGCCGCCAGATGGGGTAGATTTCGTAGTCGTTTTGCTTGTGCCAGTTACGCAACGAGTATTGACCTGCGTCGATCCCGGTTTCTTCACCCACCTCGCGCGCGGCGGTTTGTTCCAGCGTTTCGCCTTCGTCCTGGCTGCCGGTGACCGATTGCCAGTAACCGGGATGATCGGCGCGCTCGATCAGCAACACCTCGAGCTTGGGCGTGTAGATCACCACCAGGGTGGAGCGCGGGATTTTGTACGGTTTTATGTTCGACAATTCAGCGTTCATGGCCACATTGTAAGCTGCCTGATGTGTGCGCACTGTGCGCTAACCGTCAATGGCCCCTTGCGATAGTCCCTGACCGCAGGCCGCACAGACCAGGGCTTATGCCGCAGATTCACCAGTACGCGCCAGTCTGGCAACGGCGGTTTGCTAAAATACAAACCTCCATCACCAAGGCATTGCACAGCACCTCGCCGCCCGCAATGCAGCCCATGTCTTCCCCGTCCCCTGCCATGACCCACGGTTCCGCAACGCTTTCGCGCCACAACTATTTCACCGGCGCGGCCTGGGGCCTGTTCGCGATTTCCGTCTGGGTCGGCTGGATCCTGCTGACGCGCTATGGTGTCACCACCTCGATGTCAGCCTATGACATCGGCGCGCTGCGCTTCACACTCTCCGGTTTGCTGCTGGCGCCGATCGTATTCCGCGACGGCTTCGGTATTCGCAAGGTCGGGCTGAAATTGTGGCTGGTCATCGTCTGTGGCGCCGGCATCCCCTATGTACTGATCGCCTCGACCGGCCTCACCTTTGCCCCGGCGGCGCATGCCGGCGCGCTGGTGCCGGGCACCATGCCGCTGTGGACGGCGCTGCTGGCGATGATTTTCCTGCACGAAAAAATCGGGCGCTCACGCCGGCTGGGCCTATTGATGATTCCGATCGGCATCGTGATTTTTGTCGGCGCCGGACTGACCCATTTCGAAACCGGCTACTGGCGCGGACATCTGTTGTTCATCGCTGCCGCCATCTGCTGGGCGAGCTTTACGGTGGCGATGCGCGCCGCCTCTGCATCCGGATTCACCGCCTTGCAAGCGGCGGCAACGGTATCGGTAGTGTCGGCGATCGTTTATCTGCCGGTCTATGCACTATGGCTGCCGCATCGCATTGCCGACGCGCCACTGAGCGCGATTCTGGTCCAGACCATTTACCAAGGTGTGTTCGTCAGCATCATCTCGCTGTACGCCTACACGCGTTCGGTGGCGTTGCTGGGGGCCTCGCTGGGCGCCAGCTTTGCCTCGCTGGTGCCGGTGCTGGCGATGCTGGCGGCGATTCCGTTGTTGGGCGAAGTGCCGAAGCCGACCGACTATCTTGGCATCGCCGCAGTGACCATCGGCGTATTCCTGTCG
>JANMXS010000179.1:0-19834 GCA_031394335.1 Burkholderiales bacterium | reverse complement strand
TTTTTGCCCGCAGATTATTCCTTAATCCGTTGAAAAACAAGACGCTTTTGCGGGGAAACCTCAGCGTAGAACGCCATTTGGCGCGCCGTTTGGGGCAAAAATGCCCGAAACGGCAAGCTGGGCGGGCACTTCCGTTTTTGTGCGCTATGCGCGCAAGCTGAGCGGCAAATACAGGTTCACGCAAGTGCCGCCGCCCTTGAGCGCGATGACTTCGATCTGGCCACCCAATTTTGCGGCGCGACTTTTCATATTGTCGATGCCGCGTCCGGCACGCCTGGTTTCTGCCGCGCCATTGCCGCCATTGCCATTGCCGTCGTCGGTCATGCGTACCAGCACGCGGTTGCTGGCGATATCGACACCCGTCGAGAGCGTGATCCGTTTCGCATGGGCGTGCTTGAGCGCATTGGTAAACGCTTCCTGCACAATGCGCAGCACGCTGCGCACATTTTCCGGGTCCAGATAGGGCAGCGGCGGCAAATCGTTGACCGCCCACTCCAGCGTGATGCCGGCCGCATTCAACCGCGGCTCCAGGCGATAGCGCAGATTACCCAGCACCACCAGCAGATCGCGCTCGACCGGCTCCAGCGAATCGATGGTCATCTTCAACTCGTCGATACAGTCGGCCAGAACGTCGGCAAGGTCGTTCTGCGACAGCGATCCCATGCGCGCCAGCGCCAGCGTCGACATCAGATGCGAGCCGATGCCGTCGTGCATATCGCGCATCAGGCGCTGGCGCTCCTCGGCGGTGGCGCGCTGCTGGTCCAGCTGGCGCAGCTGTTCGTAACTGGCTTGCAGTTCATGTTCGCGTTGCGCAACGCGGTTGGCGAGGTCGGCGTTCAAGCTTTCATAGCTGCCTAGGGTGGCGACAAAACGTTTGACCAGCAGTGCCGCCACCGCGAACAGAATCATCGGCAGCCCCAGCGGCAACAGATAAGGCTGATCGAAACCAAGCAGTTCCCGATAGGCGAGCGTGTCGTGTGCACCCAGCGCGGTGTTCAGCACCAGCGCCGCCAGCAGGATGAAGTTCTCGGTCGAGCGTACGCGCAGCAGGGCGTAAGCCAGCACGCACAGCAGGATCGGCGAAGACAGCGTCAGCGTGACATAGAGGATTGCAATGGCCGGGCCATAGACGGCCGGTGCCGCGACCGGAATGACCGCAAATGCCACCGTGACTGCCGCAGTGAACATCAGCAGGACGCGCTCCAGGCGTCGCATCTCATAGCCGGCAAAACGCAGTGCGAACTGTATCTGCAACATGGTCAGCCACGCCAGCATCGGTACCGCCGTCAGCGCCAGCCACAGCGGGGTGTCGCGCAGGTAGTAGTGCGCCAGCCTGAGAATTGCCACCAGCGCCATCAGTCCGAAAAAGAGAAACATGGTCTCGTTGCGGCGCTTTGCCCAGATCGCCAGCGAGAACGCCGCCATCACGCCGAGCAGGCCGCTGATCAGTTCCGGTGCCGCTGTCTGGATGAAAAAACGCTTCTGATAACGCGAGTTGAGCCGTTCCGCATCGCCCAGAAAAACCGTCGATAGCCCGGCCCGTTCGTAGCCGTCCGGATGCAGGCGAATCAGCAGCTCATTGTTGCCTGACCGCAGCAAGCTGGGCGGCACCAGAAAATACTGCGCCCGGTTCCACGCGGCATCGGGTACCGGCCCCAGGCGGCCACTGACCGCGAACGAGGAACCATTCAAAAAAACTTCGACATTGTTGGTGATGCGCGGGATGTACAACGCCATCTGACCAGCGTGACGCAGATTGTGGTCAAAGCGCAACCGGTACCAGCCGTAAATGTTGCGCGGCCGCTTGGATGCGGTCCAGCTATCCGGCAAGACAACGCGCTGCCAGGTTGCACCGGTCGGCGGCGTGACGGAATCGACCTGTATAAATTCGGCGTCGCTCAACACCGTGATGTCGGTGGCCGGCAGCATCGATTGTGCACGCAGGGATACCGGTGACAACAGCATTACCGCCAGCACCACGGCCAATACGGTTCCGGCGAAGCGCCGCAAGGCGCATCCCGGCAGCAACGTCAACCCCGGATCAGAGCGTACGGATGAGCCCCATGCGGTTCGCCTCGAATACCGCTTCGCCGCGTGAATGAACCGCGAGTTTCCGATAGATTTTTTTGACATGGCTGGTGACGGTATGCGGCGAGATGCCCATCAGTTTACCCATCTCCGGGTAATTGAAGCCCTTCGATGCAAGCAGCAGAATTTCGCGCTCTCGGTCGGACAGGCTCACATTCGAATCCGCGTGCTCGTCAGCGGCGGCCGCTGGTGGTGGCGATGCGCCTGGTTCTGACTGGAAACGCCGCAGCAGGCGGCGGGCGATGATCGGGCTGATCGGCGAGCCGCCATTGATCAGCTCGCGGATGCCGGACAGAAAACTTTCTTCGGACGCATCCTTGAGCAGGTAACCGGCGGCGCCCGCTTCGATCGAGGCGAGCACATGCTCTTCATCGCCGAATACGGTAACCACCATGCACTCGCAATCCGGCAAGACCTGCGTGGCATGGCGAATGACTTCGATCCCGGAAATATCCGGCAGCCCCAGGTCGATCAGCAATACATCCGGCTTGCGCAGCTCCAGCAGCGCCATGCCCTCGCCACCGGTACCGACGCTGGCCACCACCTCGAACGAGGGGTCCTTGGCCAGGATGGCGGCATAACGCTCGCGAAAGGCGGCATCGTCCTCGACAATCTGTACGCGCGTCATGGTCTGATTTCTTCTGGTTATAGTGGGCCTATTCTACCGTTGGTGCGCGCTGGAGCTATCCCCCGTTTGTGGGATATCTTCCGCGCGTATGCGGCGAGAACAGGATTGGATATTCAGAATATTGAGGTGCCAGTCGCTTCTCGAAAATTGACGATGCGTTCGTGACTATCGGCAAACCTGGGTTTTCGACGGTGGCGAAGATAACTAATGCCCATAGTCTATTGAATGCGGGGCTCAGAAAAACGTGAGGTGGTGGCCCCCGGTGGGCCGTTGAAAAGACGCGCAGCACGCGGGTTTGTCAAACTTTGTCAAGAATGCGAATTTGTGAGATCGCTCACAAGTGCGGAGAGCATCCGGGCGGATTATGGCTACGTAGTCAGGAGCGGGTGCACTTCCACCTAACCCCGCGGTTAACGCCAGAACAACCCAGGAGACCTAAAATGAAGATGATCTTGAAATTTGCTACCAGCCTCGTTGCCGTTGCCGCTTTCAGTGCGGTTATTTTTGCCAGTACTCGTGCAGAATCCGTGAAACCGGCTCAGTTGGCGAAGGTTGTTGCCGCAGTTGATGCGTCGCTATCAAGGGATGAACCTTCGCCCGCCAATGGCCCGCTGAACTCGAAAGAGACACCGCAAGAACAACAGGTAGACCTACAATACAACTAGGGAAGGTCCGATCAAGTCAAAATCTCGCTGCAAAAAATCGGACATCGATTGGCGATTTGGTTTAGGATCATTGCGGCGCGTTTTCTTGCGCCGGAAGCGGGATTTCTTCCCGCTTCCGGCGGCTTCATGCGGCAGCTAGCGCACCTCAAATGGTGAATGCATACCTGGAAACGACTCGACGCTGCCGTTTTGTGTCCTTAGTGGATGTCCTTGGAAAATGGGCTCCGTTCAAATGACATAGACCCATGAATAGGCTTGCACTCTGACAGTTTGGCCACTATTTTCTGCCGCTTTCATCATGTTACCGGGTATCCACTGATCCAAAATGGAGAAAGTCATGAACAGCAACCGCGCTTCGATTCATGCAATGCTGCGTTCCCGTTCTTGCGGTCCCGACCGACAAGTCAGAGGTTGGTTACGCTATGCCGCACAGCGCATCGCCGTTCTGTTCACGCTTGCTGCCGCAAGCGCTGCGTCCGCGCAAGGCGTGACGACAGACACCATTCTAATCGGCCAGTCAGCCGCACTCTCCGGTCCTGCGCAGGAACTTGGCAAGGAGATGAAGGCCGGTGCCGAGGCTTACTTCAACTACGTCAATGAAAACGGTGGCATCAATGGCCGCAAAATCAAACTGATCTCTCTCGACGACGGATACGAGCCGGATCAGGCCAAGGCCAATACGCAAAAACTGATCAAGGAAAATAAAGTTCTGGCGCTGTTTGGCTACGTGGGTACGCCGACATCCAACGCTGCCTTGCCGCTGTTTACGGAGGGGAAGGTGCCTTTCATTGGCGCGTTTACCGGCGCACAGAGTCTGCGCGAACCGTATAACCGTTATATCTTCAACGTTCGCGCCAGCTATTTCGACGAGACGGAACAAATTGTCGATCACCTCGTGCGCCAGGGTTTGAAGAAGATCGCCGTGTTCTATCAGAACGATGCATACGGCAAAGCCGGTTTAGCCGGCGTGGAGCGCGCGATGAAAACGCGCAATTTGCAGATCGCCGATACCGCGACCTTCGAACGCAATACGGTCGATGTCAAGGAAGCGGTCAAGAAGCTGGCACCGTCCTCGTCAACGGCGGTGATCATGATCGGCGCCTACAAGAGTTGTGCTGCGTTTATTCGCGAGATGAAAAAGGCGGGAGCGTATCCGCAGTTCTGGAATGTGAGCTTTGTCGGATCCAAGGCGCTCGCCCACGAGCTGGGCGCAGATGGTCGCGGCGTGCAGATTTCGCAGGTCGTTCCGTTTCCATGGGCCGCCGGCATTCCGCTCGTGAACGAATATCAGAAAAAAATTGGCGGTGAAGCAAACTATTCGTTCACTTCCCTGGAAGGTTACATCGCTGCCAGCGTGCTGGTGCGCGGCCTGCGCAAGGCCGGGAGCAATCTGACGCGGGAATCGCTGGTCGATGCCATGGCGAATCTCGGCACCGTCGACCTGGGCGGTTTTACGGTGAAGTATTCGCCGGGCAACCACAACGGCTCGTCCTTCGTCGATCTGACCATCATCTCCAGGAACGAGAAGTTCATGCGGTGAAAATCATCAGCTTGGCGTTGGGCATCGTGGCCCAAATAAAAAAGCCCGGCAGTGCCGGGCTTTTTCGTCGGGTATGCAGGATCAGTCGAGCTTGATGCCTTTTTTGACGACGATGGCTTTCATCTTGTCGTATTCGGTCTTGATGTCCTTGGCGAATTCAGCCGGCGTATTGCCGACCGGGTCAGCGCCTTGCTGCGCGAGTTTCTCCTTGGTCGCCGGGTTGTTGATGGCGCGTACCGAGGCCGCATACAGCTTGTCGACAATTTCCTTGGGGGTCTTGGCAGGTACCACCATGCCGTACCAGGCGGGATCGTTCACTTCCGCCATGCCCAATTCGGCAAAGGTCGGGACATTGGGGTAGGCCGCCAGTCGTTTCGGCGCCGCCACCGCCAGCAGGCGCATATTGCCGGCATCGATCTGCGATTTGGAAGAAGGCAGGTTGTCGAACAGCACCGGCACCTGACCGCCGACCACATCGATCACCGCCGGGCCCGCGCCCTTGTAGGGGATGTGCACCATTTCCGTGTTGCTCGCCGACATGAATAGCTCGCCCATCATGTGGCCGATGCCGGCGGTGCCGGAGGTGGCGAAGGAATACTTGCCAGGATTCTTCTTCAGGAGTTCGATGAATTCCTTGATGTCCTTGGCGGGCACGGACGGATTAACCGCGAGTACATTGGGCACACCCACAAACTTGGTAACCGGGATGAAGTCCGTAAAATTGTTATAGGGAATTCTTGCGTTCGCGGCAGGATTGACGGCCATGGTCGACACCGTCGCCACGCCCAGGGTATAGCCATCCGGCGCCGCTTTGGCGACCACATCGGCGCCCACCGAGCCGCCGCCTCCCGAGCGATTCTCGACGATCACGGTTTGCCCGAGTTCCTTGGAAAGCTGGTCGGCAACAATGCGCGCGACGATATCGGTGGTGCCGGCGGGTGCGAACGGCACAATCAGCCTGACCGGCTTGTTGGGGTATTGGGCGTGGGCGGTGCTGGCTATCAGTGTCAACGCGGCCGCGGCAATGGCGGCAGCAAAAATCAGGGGCTTGCGAAACATGGACTTCTCCTCGAAATGACGTGGGTACGATTTTATTATTGGTTTCACTAGCAGATGAGATCGGCAGGCAACATCCGCCACTGAGAATACAGCATCAGGAAAAACTTCATTTGCCAACTTACTCGTTAAAGCTCAGGGAATCAATATCGTTGAACCCGTAGTCTTGCGCGCCTCCAGGTCGATGTGGGCGCGTGCCGCGTCGCACAGCGGATAGGTCTGGTTGATTTCGATCCTGACGATGCCGCGTCCGACCATGTCGAACAGTTCAGTCGCGGTGGCCACCAGATCTTCGCGTTTGGCGACGTAGGTGTCCAGCGTCGGCCTTGTCACGTACAACGAGCCCTTGGCCGCCAGCGTGCCCAGCTCGAACAGCGCGGTGGCGCCCGAGGCATTGCCGAAGATCACCACCATGCCCAGCGGACGTACGCAGTCCAGCGATTTCAGGAAGGTGTCCTTGCCGACGCCGTCGTAGACCACATCGCACTTTTTGCCGCCGGTCAGCGCGGCCACGCGCGCCACAAAATCTTCTTTCGAATAGTTGATGACATGGTCGCAGCCGTTAGCCAGCGCGACCTTGGCTTTTTCATCGCTGCCGACCGTGCCGATGACGGTAGCGCCAAGGTGCTTGGCCCATTGGCAGACGATCAGGCCGACGCCGCCCGCCGCGGCATGGAACAGGATGGTGTCGCCTGGCTTGACGCGGTAGGTACGGCGGATCAGGTACTGGGCAGTCATTCCCTTCAGCATCATCGACGCGGCTTGCTGGTCGGTGACATTGGCCGGAATCTTGACCACGCGTTCGGCCGGCATCAGGCGTTCTTCCGAATACGAGCCGATCGGCGATGCCGCATAGGCGACGCGATCGCCAACCGCAAACTCGGTCACGTTCGGGCCGACGGCTTCAACCACGCCGGCGCCCTCGCGGCCCAACACCGTCGGCATCGGCAGTTTGTAGAGGCCCGAGCGATGATAGGTGTCGATGTAATTGAGACCGACCGCTGTGTGCCGGATACGCAGCTCGCCGGGGCCGGGCGCGCCGACAACGACTTCCTCCCACTTCATGTTTTCGGGGCCGCCTTGCTCATGGATGCGAATTGCGTAAGTCATATTGCCGTCCTCGGATTTATTGGTGATCGTCGATAAATTTTTGCAGCGCGATGCGCTTCGCATCACGAATTGCCGTGGCGATGTCGCTTGCCGACTTGCTCGCCGATTTTGCGATGGCACCCTGATCCAGCGCCTGCAAACGAGCCAGGCCCGCCAGCAAATATGGCGTCGGCAAATAAGGCGCGCTTTCATTACCCAGGCGGCCATGGTGGTTGCAGCCGGCAACTTCAAGTAAAGCATGAAATCGCTCCGGGCGCCGCAATGCGTCGCAACCTTCGTAGAGTGCCCGCAATCCATCGGCCTTCAGGGTGAGTGCGCCATGTATTTTACCGTGCCAGCCTGCGGCGGCAACGGCCAGATCGTGGCACTCTGCAGGCACTCGCAGCCGCTCGCTCAAGGCGTGCACCAGTTCCACACTCTTCGCTTCATGTTCAGGATGGCGCGGCAGATACTGCGGCGGCGTGGCCGCCTTGCCCAGATCGTGGGTCAGGCAGGCATAGCGCACCGGTAGCGCGGCTTTCTGGCGTGCAGCGTAGTCGATTACCATCATCACATGCACACCGATATCGATTTCCGGGTGTGATTTTGCTGCTTGCGGCACACCGAACAGGGCGGCGACTTCCGGCAGGATTCTCGGCAAGGCGCCGCACTCGCGTAACACTGCAAACATGGCGGACGGTGTGGCCTCCATCAGTCCCCGCGCGAGTTCCTGCCATACCCGTTCAGACACCAGATGATCGACTTCGCCGGCATCAACCATGCTGCGCATCAGCTGCATGGTTTCATCGGCAACCTTGAAGCCAAGCGCGGCGAAGCGGGCGGCAAAGCGCGCGACGCGCAGGATGCGTACCGGGTCTTCGGTGAAAGCCTCGCTGACATGCCGCAGCAGTTTGTGGTGCAGATCGGCCTCGCCGCCGTAGGGGTCGATCAGCGCCCGAGTATGCAGATCGCGCGCCATGGCGTTGATCGTCAGATCGCGCCGGCGCAGGTCCTGCTCCAGCGTGACATTAGTGGCGGTATGGAACACAAAGCCCTTGTAGCCGGGAGCGGTTTTGCGCTCGGTCCGCGCCAACGCGTATTCCTCGTGCGTTTGCGGATGCAGGAACACCGGAAAATCCGCGCCTACCGGCGTGTAGCCGGCATCGATCATCTGCTGCACGCTGGCGCCGACGACAACGTAATCGCGATCCTTCACCGGCAGCCCGAGCAGCTCATCGCGTACCGCGCCGCCGACGATATAGACTTTCATGCGAGTCGCATCCGTCTGCGTTCAGGCCGGCCGCGAGTTTGCGGCGGTCGTTGCATAGGGTTCGTCATGCGCGATCGTATAGGGCTCGGCGCGCGCGGCGGCAACCCACGCCTTCATGGCCGGTAACCTTTGTACCGCGTCAACATAGCTTGCGGCCAGCGGCGGCAGCTTGACGGCATAAGTCAGGAAGCGCGAAGTCACCGGTGCGAAAAAGGCATCGGCAATTGAAAATGCGCCGAACAGGAAATCGCCGCCTGCGCCAAACTCGGCGCGGCAACTTGCCCAGATCTCGACAATGCGCGCGATGTCGCGGCTTGATTCGGGGCTTACGCCCAGCCCCGGCAATTGCGCGCGACAGTTCATCGGCATCGCGCTGCGCATTGCACCAAACCCGGAATGCATTTCGGCCGAAATCGAGCGCGCTCGTGCACGTGCACGCACATCGCGCGGCCATAGATTTTTGTCCGGAAAGGTTTCGGCCAGGTATTCGAGAATCGCCAACGAATCCCAGATGTGCAGATCGTTGTGGATCAGCACCGGCACGCGTCCAGCCGGTGACCAGGCGGCAATACTGGCCTTGGTGTCAGTCTGGTCGAGCGGGATCACCACTTCCTGGAATGCAATCCCGGCTTGTTGCAGTGCGATCCATGGCCGCAACGACCATGATGAATAATTCTTGTTGCCGATGACCAGGGTCAGGGACATGGCGGTCTCCGAAATGAGGTGACTGGTTCAGCGCCCCGCGCTGTCGCGGAAGGCCTGATAGCGTGCACGTCCGGTACCGCCCTGCAGATAGCCCCGGACGACGCTTTCCATTGCTGATGCGCTGCCGAACAATGCCGGAAACGGCGTTGCCGAGGTGCTGGGCACGCTCATCGAGCGCAGATTATCGCGGGTGATGAGTTTGCCGGGAAGGCATTCAAACACGATTGCTTGTAGTTTGGACAGGCCCGCACCCAGTCCCAGCACCAGGCGTTTTTTGCCGGTAAACGCGATCACCATCTCGAGCAATTGGCGCAAGGTGTAAACCTTTGGGCCGACCAGCTCATAGGTCTTGCCATGGGCTTCGCTCATCGCCACACTTGCGGCGACGGTGCGCGCCACATCCTCTACCCAAACGGGCTGGAACTGCGCCTTGGGGGAGCCCAGCGGAATCACCGGAAATAGCCTGACCAGATCGGCGAACATATTCAGGAAACTATCGTGTTCGCCGAACACCACCGAGGGTTGAAAAACCGTGACGTGCAGCGAGGGGTTCGCGTTGGCTATCGCCCATACTGCGGCTTCACCGCGACCGCGCGAGACCAGATAATTGCTGGGCGCACTGATGTCTGCGTTCAGCGCGCTCATCTGGATCAGGCGCTGCACACCCGCTGCGACACAACTCTCGGCAACCAATTTAGGAAAGGCAACATGCTCGCGTTCAAAATCGCCGTGCAGGATGCCGATCAGGTTGATGACCGCATCATGTTGGCGCATCAATTCAAGCAGCACCTGCGAATCATGCACGTCGGCATCGATCACATCCACCGTCGGCAGGATCAGCAGGTGTTTGGCGCGCTCGCGATTGCGCGTGGGTACCGTGACGAAATGGCCGCGCGCCGTCAGCTGTTCAGCGATCGAGGTGCCGATAAAGCCGCTGCCACCAAGCAGCAGTATTTTTTTTATGGTCATGGAGATTGATGTCAGGGCGTTGGGGCGGGCGAGATGGGCGGGACGTAGGAGGATGTGGGGAGCAAGGGTGGGTCGGGCGGCAGCGCAATGGCGGCGATGGGGTTGTTCGCGCGGGTGTCGCCGCGGGCCGGCACCGTTCCCATCAGTTCTTTCAGGCTCGGCTTTCCCGTGCCCAGGCGGCGTGCGTAGAACCAGGCATTGGTCATGACTTTCTTGACGTAGTCGCGGGTTTCGTTGAATGGAATGCATTCTGCATAAATGGCCCCTTCCAGAGGCGTATCGGCCTGCCAGCGACGCGCACGACTGGGGCCCGCGTTATAGGCGGCGGTGGCGAGCAACGGGTGTCCCAGATTATCCAGAACATGGCGTAAGTAGAACGAGCCCAGACTCAGATTCACCGGAATCTCAATGGTGCGCTCCGGCGCGAACGGCTTGAGGCCGACTTGCTTGGCGGCCCAGCGCGCGGTTGCCGGCATCAATTGCATCAAGCCCATCGCGCCTACCGGCGACTTGGCATCGGCCATGAAGCGGCTTTCCTGGCGGATCAGGCCGTAAATCCAGGCTTGGTCAAGATTTTGCGAGCGTGCATTGCTTTGCAGATCATCACGATACGGGATCGGGTAACGACGCGAAAAATCGTGAATCATCAGGGTGCGATCAGCGGCGCTGATGGCGCGATCCGGGATGCCGTTCTCGCGGGCCAGTTCAGCTGCCGCCAGCAACTGCTGGTCATTGAGGTTGCGTGTCGCATATTGCCACTCGCGCAATCCGTCCTCCTTCATGCCGAGGCGATACAGCGCCAGCGTGCGCTGTATCGCCGGCCGCGTACGCATCAGTTCCAGGTCGACCGCATTTGCGTTGATGCCTTTCCAGTCGGGCATGGGGGCAACGCCCAGTTCTTCAGCGGCGAGCAAGCCATAGAAATTGTTTTCCCGCGCCAGCGCTTCTTTCAATGCCTTGGCGGCGTCCAATTGTGCCGTTACCCCGCTGGCAATATGGGCACGTGCCTGCCAGTACCGCCAGGCCGGCTCGCGCTTCTCACGCGGCGACATCGCGTTGATGGTCTCGTTGAGCGCTGTCCAGTCGGCGGCGCGCAATGCGGCGCGCGCCTTCCATGCCGCCTGCTGGTCGTTTAGCGTGCTGTTGCCGGCGCGTTGGAACCATTTCAGCGCATCGCCCGATTGCTGCTGGCTACCATAGAGTGCGACCTGTGCCCAAGCCCAGGCATTGTCGGCAGTTGCAAGTTTGCTGCCGTTTTTCTCCAGCAAGCCGGCGGCACGCTCGGCGTCGGTGCGCGCGAGCCGCGTTATCGCAAATAAAAACAGCTCTATCGATGCGCGCGATTTGACATCCGGCTTTTCGCGCCCAAGATAACGCGCAGGGTCCTGATTGATGATGGCGCTGGCCTGCTCAAACCCCTTCACCGCCGGGTTCAGGAAGGTTGCGCTGCGCCGCGCGTCGTTTATCGCGCCATTTTCCAGCAGACGGCGAACGCGCAGCCATATCTCGTCGTTCGACAGGCGCTGCGCTTGCTGCAGCGCCTGAAATACACCGTAACAATTGTCCGACGTGGCTTTCGCCGAATTCCAGAACGTCTTTGCCTCCGTGAATGCTTCAAGATCATTGCGCGACAGACGGTAACGCCAATGGTGACAGGTGACTTCGCTATCCTCGATGGCGAGCCTGGGCAGCGCGGCGGTGAACAGTTCCCAGGACTCCAGCGTACCCAGGATCTTCAGCCAGTCACGCCGCAGATTGTCGGCGTAAGGCGTGTCGGCGTTGGCGTCGAGGAAGCTGCGGATCTGGTTGGCCTCGGCAACGCCAAATGCGCCGGCCTGTGCCAGGTTGGCGGACAGCCACCAGTAGTTGGCATAGGGTGCCAGCGGATGGCTGCCCGCCTTCAGGCGGGCACGCGCCGCATCCAGGGTTTTAATATCCCGCTTGTCGAATGCGTCGCGGGCCGCAAGCACCTCGCGGTCCTGGGCAGACAGCGAAAAAAGACTGTTTGCCGCACCAGGCAGCGGTGCGGCGAACGCCTCGGCCAGCGGAAACTTGTTTGATATCAATGAAAGCGCGAGGAGGGCAGCGTACAAAAAGCGCACGCCGGGAAATATTGCACCGTGCGGTGCAACAAAAAAAACAGATCGGAGGAAATTCCAGGCGCGCATGTCGAAAATATTTCGCTTATTCAAATCGTTAATGTATACCTGATGTTTTCCCGATGTTTCCTTGGTACACAGGTATCATTTTAGTCCAGCCAACCCATATCCAACTCTTTATTATTTCCATGAATTTCGTCGACCCCCTGTTCTGGACCGCTTTACTCAAAATCATCGGCATCAACATCGTCCTGTCCGGCGATAACGCCGTGGTCATTGCCCTTGCGGCGCGCAGCCTGCCCGCCGACCAGCAGAAAAAAGCCATTTTCTGGGGCAGCGCCGCGGCCATCATCATGCGGATCATTCTCACCGTTTTCGCGGTGAAGCTGTTGCAATATCCCTGGCTCAAAATCATCGGCGCGGTATTGTTGCTGTGGATCGGCATCAAGTTGCTGATCCCTGAAGACGAAGATGAAGAAGGCGCACCGATACACGACAATCTGCTGGCGGCGATCAAAACCATCCTGATCGCCGATCTGGTGATGAGCCTGGACAACGTCATCGGTGTGGCCGCTGCCGCCAAAGATGACGTCGTGCTGACGGTGCTGGGCCTCGCCATCAGTATTCCATTGATCATTTTTGCCAGCACCATCCTGCTGAAATTGATGGAACGTTTTCCGATCATCATCACTATCGGCGCCGCCTTGCTGGGCTTTGTCGCCGGTGAGATGCTGATCAGCGACCCGGTTACCAAGGATTGGGTGATGCAGAATGCCCACTGGATGGAGTATGTCGTTCCGGTGGTCGGCGCGTTGTTCGTGGTGGGGCTGGGCAAATTCATCGCGAATCGACAGCCTGCATTGAAAGGATAGCGGCGGCGGGCGCGAAGGCAACCATGCTTGCATAGATAAATCAGTCGTATAATTTTGAGGTGCTACACATAAAAATGTTTGAATGAGCAGTCGTTAAATCATGAGGCGTCACACATAAAGACGCCCATTTTAAATCCCATCAATTCCCTTTCGGAGAAGGTCATGAAAACTGCATTTCGCGTGAAAACGCTTGTGTTTGCCGTTGCTGCAAGTTGTGCCTTTACCCTGACTTCCGTCGGCGCCTACGCCGAGGCGTGGAAACCCACCAAGACGGTAGAGTTCATTGTGCCGGCGGGTATTGGCGGCGGCGCCGACCAGATGGCCCGCTTCATCCAGGGCGTGATCGCCAAGTACAAGCTGATGGACCAGCCGATGGTGGTGGTCAACAAAGGCGGCGGTGCCGGTGCCGAAGGTTTTCTGGACGCCAAGGGTTCCGACAAAGAGCCGCATAAAATCATCATTACCCTGTCCAATCTGTTTACCACGCCGATGGCGACCGGTATTCCATTCAACTGGAAAGAGTTGACGCCGGTACAGATGATGGCGCTGGACCAGTTCGTGTTCTGGGTCAATGCGGAAACGTCGTACAAAACGGCCAAGGAATATACCGATGCCGTAAAAGCGGCCGGCCCCAGCAAAATGAAAATGGGCGGCACCGGATCGAAGCAGGAAGACCAGATCATCACCGTTGCGATCGAGAAGCAGACCGGTGCGAAGTTCATTTACATTCCCTACAAGGGCGGTGGCGAGGTCGCGGTTCAACTGGTCGGCAAGCACGTCGATTCGAGCGTAAACAATCCGATCGAGGCCGTCGAGCAATGGCGCGCCGGTAAGCTGCGCGCGCTGTGCGTGTTCAACGACGAAAGGCTTCCGTTCAAGGCCAAGGTCACCAAGGACATGGCGTGGGGCGATATCCCGACCTGCAAATCGCAGGGTGTCGATGTGGATTATGAAATGCTGCGCGGCATTTTCATGCCCCCGGGCGTCACCAAGGAGCAGGTGCTGTACTACACCGACCTGCTGAAAAAGGTACGCGAGACGCCGGAATGGAAGGAATTCATGGAAAAAGGCGCATTCAATCCCAAGACGCTGGCCGGTGACGAATTCAAGGCCTGGCTCACCAAGGAAGAGCAGCGCCATCTTACCCTGATGACCGCGGCCGGATTCCTGGCCAAGAAGTAAACATCCAGGGAAAAGCCCCGGCAGCGCCGGGGCTTTTTGCGCGACTTCAATGAGGTCGTTGTCTACGATCAGTTATTGCAATCGGCAAATATAACAATATGCCGGAGGGGAATTGCGCCATGAATGAATCAGAAGAAAAGTCTGCCGTATCGACCAAGACCATCGATCTGGTGGTCGCCATGCTGTTTTTCCTACTGGGTGCGCTGGTGATGTGGGACAGCGCGCGGCTCGGCTCGAAGTGGGGATCGGACGGCCCCGAAGCGGGCTACTTCCCGTTTTATATCGGGCTCATTCTTTGTTTCGGCGCGGTCGTCAATGCGCTACGTGCCGCCATGGGCAAAGACATCAAGGAAGTATCGTTTGTCAGCGTGCCGGCATTGAAAATGGTGTTGTCGGTACTGCTGCCGACGATTGTCTATGTTCTTTTCATCAACGGCGTCGGCCCGATCCCGGGGCTGGGAATTTATGTGCCGTCGGTCGCGTTCATCGCGGTGTTCATGATCTGGCTGGGCAAGTACAAATGGCTGAAGACGCTGATCGTCAGCGTCAGCGTGGTGCTGGTTTTTTTCGTGATGTTTGAAATCTGGTTCAAGGTTCCGTTGCCGAAAGGTCCGCTCGAAGCGGCCCTGGGTTTGAACTAACCATAACCAGGAGACGGACATGGACGAAATAAACCTGTTGATGCACGGCTTTTCAGTTGCGCTTACCCCCTACAACCTGGGGCTGATGTTTGTCGGTGTGATACTCGGCGTGTTGATCGGCGTGCTGCCCGGCCTCGGTGGCGCCAATGGTGTGGCGATTCTGCTGCCGCTGACCTTCAGCATGAACCCGACCTCGGCGATCATCATGCTGTCGTGCCTGTACTGGGGCGCGCTGTTCGGCGGCGCCATCACCTCGATACTGTTCAATATCCCGGGAGAGCCCTGGTCGGTGGCCACCACCTTCGATGGCTATCCCATGGCGCAGAAGCAGCGCGCCGGCGCGGCCCTGACGGGTGCGTTCACCTCGTCGTTCATTGGTGCGCTGGTCGCGGTGATCATGATCACCTTCATGGCGCCGCTGGTTGCTAAGTTCGCCCTGAAGTTCGGGCCGCCGGAATTTTTTGCGGTTTACCTGTTGACCTTCTGCAGCTTCGTCGGCATGACCAAGTCGCCGCCATTCAAAACCATCAGCGCGATGATGCTCGGCTTTGCCCTGGCCACGGTCGGCCTCGATACCGTTACCGGACAGTTGCGCATGACCTTCGGCTTTAACGAGCTGCTGAAAGGTTTCGATTTCCTGATTGCGGTGATCGGCCTGTTCGGCATTGGCGAGATTCTGCTGACCATCGAAGAAGGGCTCGCGTTCAAAGGTACCGAAGGCAAGATCAACCTTAAAGTGGTGATCGAAACCTGGAAAGAGTTGCCCAAGTACTGGAAGACCTTCATACGATCCTCGGCGATCGGCTGCTGGATGGGCATCACCCCGGGCGGGGCCACGCCGGCGTCGTTCATGGGTTACGGTGTCGCCAAAAGCATGTCGCCCAATGGCAAAAATTTCGGCAAAGGCGAATTGGAAGGCGTGGTGGCCCCGGAGGTTGCGGCGCATGCAGCCGGCACCGCCGCGCTGCTGCCGATGTTGACGCTTGGCATCCCCGGTTCGCCCACGGCGGCGGTGCTGCTGGGTGGTTTGCTGATCTGGGGCTTGCAACCCGGTCCGCTGCTGTTCACCGAGCAGAAAGACTTCGTGTGGGGCCTGATCGCCTCGATGTACCTGGGCAATATTGTCGGCCTGATCGTGGTGCTGACGACGGTGCCGTTGTTTGCGGCAATCCTGCGTATTCCGTTTTCGATCGTTGCTCCGGTGATCCTGGTGATCTGCGCAATCGGCGCCTATACCGTGCACAGTTCCATGTTCGATGTGTGGTTGATGGTCATCTTCGGCGTGATGGGTTATGTTTTCAAGAAGCTCGACTACCCGCTGGCGCCGCTGGTACTGGCGCTGGTGCTGGGCGATCGTGCGGAGGATGCCTTCCGCCAGTCAATGCTGGGCTCGGGCGGCGAGATGAGCGTGTTCTTTTCCAACGGGCTGGTCAGCACCATTACTGCACTGGCCCTGATGATGCTGTTCTGGGCGCCGATCAGCAGCCTGATCGCGATACTGCGCGGTAAAAAACGGTTTTCGACTGCAACTTGAGGAGCTTGCCATGCCGGTAATCGCAATGACCCAGGAAATGGCCACGCTGGGCAAGGATGTGGCGCTCGGCTTGTGCGAGGCGCTGGGCCTGGCACAGGTGCGTCATGAGGTCGGTGACGTGGTCGCCGGCAGGATGCATGTCAAGAAGAGCCTGATTCGCCGCATCCGCGAAGGCAAGGCCAGCGCCATCGAGAAATGGTCAGCCGACGACAAAACCATCTCCATTTTTACCGCTGAAGAGGTGCTGGATCTGGCGGTGAAGGGCAATGTGCTGATTCGCGGCTGGGGCGCCACCTTGTTGCTCAGGCCGGTGTCGCATATTCCCTGCATCCAGGTTTGCGCGCCCTTGCCGGTGCGCGTGCGCCGCCTGATGGAGCGGCTTGATACCGATGATGAATCGCTGGCCCGCAAGGAAATCGAGAACGACGATGCCGCGCGCACCGCAAAAATGTCATCGACGTTTGGCGTTGAGTGGGGCGACCCGGCGCTTTACGATCTCACCATCAATACCGGGCGAGTACCGATTCCGCGCGCGGTTGATCTGGTGCTGTCGCTGTTGAAGGATCCCGCTTTTGCGGAAACCGCGCAGTCACGCCAGCGCCTGCTCGACCTCGCGCTCGAAGCCAAAGTGCGTGCCGCGTTGCGCGCCGACGAAAAGACCGCCGAGGTGGACGTATCGATCGAGGTCGATGCCGGCGCAGTGACACTGGCCGGCATTGTGGTCACCCCTGCGGAACGCGATCGCGCAGCGGCCGTTGTCGCTGCGGTGCCCGGGGTAATCAAGGTGGAAAACGCGCTCAACAGCATGAGTGGGGGGCTAGGGCGTCGCCTGTTTCCTTCTGGACTGACGCGCTGACAGGTGAACCAACGGCGAACTAACGCGCTCGCCGCGCAAGCTCAGCGGGCGAGAATTGCCTGCACTTTGCCTTTCTGCTTGAGTCTTGAAAGCGTTTCGGCGGAAAGATTCAGGTGCGACGCGAGCTCTTTCATCGGCACGCGCTCATACAGATCGGGATGCTTGCGCAGGAAACGCTGAACGCGACCGGCTGCATCGAGCAAATGCAAGGTAATGGTATGCGCCATCACTTCAGACATCAGGTGCATGACCTCGTACTCAAAATCGCCCTTGATGGAAGGATGGTGCTCGAGAAACGCTCCCCACAGCTCCATCGACAACTGGGCCACGCGCACCTTGGTGACGGCACGAATCGAGTAGGGCGCCGGCGTGCGCAGGCGATAGGCCGCATAGCTGGTGTCCATATCGTCTTCCTTGGAAAAGCGCAGGATCATTTCCTTGCCTTCCTGATTGGACACCACCCGTTTCAAAATGCCGTCAAGTACAAAATACTGTTGCATATTGTGGTCGCCCTGTCCGAGCAGCAAGTCGGCTTTTTTGTATTCCACGATGACCAGTTGTTTTTCGAGTTCGCTGAAGGCGCGCGGCTTCAGGGTGCGCAATACGATATTGCGCGCAAGCTGTGCGCGGATGGCGTCGCGCTGAGGGTGGCTGATGAGCAAAGTCATGACGTGGGACAATCTTCCAGAGTGGATTGACAGGAATCAAGGCGCTAGTATTTTGGCATTTTTATCATGTGTGCAGCTATTTGATTAATTAAGCGCAATTACCCTTGAAGTTTACCGCCATGCTGCGGCGCCTTCCGTTGTACCGCTCAACGCATCCTGCGTTGACCGAATAATAAGCGCCAGACTGCATCCTGCCGCGTTACAAGGAGTAAATCATGGGAACCAATGAAGCCTCGGCCATTGCCGGCGCCAGCACTGATTCACAAGAAGTGATCGACGGGTTTCACCTGGTCATCGAAGCCCTGAAACTCAACGGGCTTAACACCATTTACGGGCTGCCCGGCATTCCGATCACGGATCTGACCCGCATGGCGCAGGCCGAGGGCATGCGCGTGATTTCCTTCCGCCATGAGCAGAACGCCGGCAATGCCGCGGCCATCGCCGGTTTCTTGACGCAGAAACCCGGCGTGTGTCTGACGGTGTCCGCCCCCGGCTTCCTCAACGGCCTCACCGCGCTGACGAACGCCACCACCAACTGCTTCCCGATGATCCTGATCTCAGGCTCCAGCGAGCGCGAGATCGTCGACCTGCAGCAAGGCGATTATGAAGAGATGGATCAGCTGGCGATTGCCAAGCCCCTGTGCAAGGCCGCCTACCGCGTGCTGAATGCCGAAGACATCGGCGTTGGCGTGGCGCGCGCGATCCGTGCCGCGGTATCGGGCCGCCCGGGTGGCGTCTATCTGGACTTGCCGGCCAAGCTGTTCGCACAGACCATGGATGCGGTCGCCGGCAAGAATTCACTGATCAAGGTCGTCGATCCGGCGCCGCGCCAGATCCCGGCGCAGGACGCGGTCAAACGCGCCCTCGAATTGCTCAAGGGCGCCAAGCGCCCGCTGATCCTGCTCGGCAAGGGTGCTGCTTACGCCCAGGCCGATGCCGACATCCGCGCGCTGGTCGAGAACACCGGCATCCCTTATTTGCCGATGTCGATGGCCAAGGGCCTGCTGCCGGATACGCATGAGCAATCTGCGGCGGCCGCACGCTCCTTCGTGCTGCCCGAAGCCGATGTGGTGGTGCTGATCGGCGCGCGCCTCAACTGGCTGCTGTCGCAAGGCAAGGGCAAGACCTGGGGCGGCAAGGATCACAAGGCCTGGGGCGGCCAGAAGTTCATCCAGATCGATATCTCGCCCACTGAAATGGACAGCAATGTGCGCATCGAGGCCCCGCTGGTCGGTGACATCGGCTCCTGCGTGTCGGCCTTGCTTGCCGGCATCGGTTCCAGCTGGGCCAAGCCCTCGGCCGAGTGGCTTGGCGCCATTGCCGAGCGCAAGAACAAGAATCTCGCCAAGATGGCCGAGACCCTCGCCAAGGACCCGGTGCCGATGAACTTCCACAGCGCGCTGAATGTGGTGCGCGACATCATCAAGGCCAACCCGGATGCGATGCTGGTCAATGAAGGCGCCAATGCGCTCGACTTCACGCGCAGCATTGTCGATATGTACAAGCCGCGCAAGCGCCTCGACGTCGGCACCTGGGGCATCATGGGTATCGGCATGGGCTTCGCGGTGGCGGCCGCCGTGGAATCGGGCCAGCCGGTGATCGCCGTCGAGGGCGACAGCGCCTTCGGTTTTTCCGGCATGGAAGTCGAGACCATCTGCCGCTACAACCTGCCGGTCTGTGTGGTCGTCATGAACAACAACGGCGTCTATCGCGGCACCGATATCAACCCGACTGGTGGCGCCGACGTCGCGCCGACGGTGTTCGTCAAGGGCGCGCGCTATGACAAGCTGATGGAAGCCTTCGGTGGCGTGGGCGTGAACGCCACGACCCCGGCCGAGTTGCGAAAGGCCATGGAAGAAGCGATCCGCTCGCGTAAACCCACGCTCATCAATGCCGTCATCGATGAAACCGCCGGCACCGAAAGCGGCCGCATCACCAGCCTGAATCCGCAGAGCGCAAAGAAGAAATAAAG
>JANMXS010000178.1:0-11902 GCA_031394335.1 Burkholderiales bacterium | reverse complement strand
ACAGTGTCAAATCCAGGCTCATCTATTCACGCCTTTTCTTTCACATAGCGCCCAGGAGCAGCCTCGCCAGGCGGGAATGTTGCACTACCGAGCTGCGCACGCGCCGGAATCATTCTGCCGCTGCGCGCCTTCAGCCACTTTGCCCAATGCGGCCACCAGCTGCCTTCGGTTTCCCCGGCGTGCTTGAGCCAGTTATCGGCTGCATCGGGACCGGAACCGACCTCGCCGCCGCTACAGTAACTCCGTTTGTTTCGGGAAGCCGGATTCACCACCCCGGCGATATGGCCCGATGCGCCCAGCACGAACTCGACCTCGCTGCTGAAGTAACCCGCACTGGAGTAAGCGGTGCGCCACGGCACAATGTGGTCTTCACGCGCAGCGAATACAAAGGCAGGCATGTCGACGTAGCTCAGGTCCAGTGGTACACCGCACATGGTGAGCTTGTCCGGCTTGACCAGATTGTTTTCCAGGTAGGTATTGCGCAGGTAATAGGCGTACCACGGGCCGGGCAGATTGGTGCTGTCGCCGTTCCAGAACAGCAGGTCGAAGGCCGGCGGTTTTTTGCCTTGCAGATAATTATTGACCACGTAGTTCCACACCAGCTCATTGGCGCGCAACGATGAAAAGGCAAACGCCAGCTCGGCGCCATTGATAATCCCGCCCGCCCCGACTTCGCGTTCGCGGCGCGCCACGAAGGCCTCATCGACATAAGCCGAGATTTCCCCCACGTCGGAAAAATCGACAAATGTGGTCAGGAAGGTGGTGCTTTCGACCACATCGTGGCCGAGGCGGCGCAGCACCGCGAGCGCACACGCCAGCAGGGTGCCGCCGACGCAGAAGCCCAGGGTATTGATCTTGTCGACATTGGTGATGAGTCGCACGACGTCGATCGCCTTGATGACGCCATCCGCCAGATAGTTATCCCAGCCCAGATTACCCTGCGCTGCCTTGACGTTTCGCCAAGAGGTAACAAACACCGTAAAGCCCTGCTGAACCGCGTATTCGATATATGAATTGTCGGGGCGTAAATCGAGGATGTAGAACTTGTTGATGCAGGGCGGCACCATCAACAATGGGCGCAGATGAACCTGCGGCGTGCTCGGCGTGTATTGCAGCAACTGGAAAATTTCATTTTCAAACACTACGCGGCCGGGCGACATCGCCACATTTTTGCCGACCTCGAACGCCGACTCATCGGTCATCGAGACGCGACCTTTTTTGACGTCCGCCTGCAGATTGGCCAGCCCCTCGCGCAGGGTTTCACCCTTGGAATCTATCGCAGCTTTTATCGCCTCCGGATTGGTCAGCAAAAAATTTGCCGGCGACATGGAATCCGCATACTGCTTCGCGAAAAAGCGCATGCGCTGCTTGAGTGCGGCATCGACATCGCTGGCCTCGATGCTCTCGATCAGCAGCCGGCAACTGGTGAGATACGATTCAGCAAGATATCGAAACGGCGCCGCCTCCTGCCACTGGGTACTGTTGAAGCGCTTGTCCTGCGCGCTTAACAGCTCGTTGCCGGCATTTTCGGGGTGCGACATGATGTTCAACAGCCGCTGATGCTCATCGCTGAACCGCTTCTGCACCGCAGCGAGTTTTTCAGGCTCCTGGGATACGGCGGCGACCCAATCCCGCCAGGCCTCGCCAAAACTGGCCGGCGACGGGGTTGCCCCCATCTCTTGAATCAGGCGCGAACTCGACTCCTGCATGCTGGAGAGGACTTTCGCGAAATCGAAAGCACTGTTATTTTGTGGCATATATCCACCGTCTATTTCAGAAGTCAGAAAGAAGCGCACCCAACCGGAGCAAGCATTTTGTATATTGTGGCGATTGCGTGGCTGTATGTCACGCTGATGATGGCGGTGACCGAAAAAAATATCGTTTCGGGGGTGCTTACCTTTGTGTTTTTTGGTCTCGCCCCCTGCGCGCTGCTGCTATGGCTGTTTGGGGCGCCGACCCGGCGCCGTGCCCGCATCAGGGCGGCTAAAGCGGCCGCCTTGGCAGCAGAGTCTGCGGCACCCGTATTGCCGGCGGCACTAGTGGACCAGCCAGTTGACCAGAACAATGGTGACAATACCCAGCGCCATTAGGCCGATTTGCAGCAGGCTTTCGCCAACGGCGGCGCGTTTTTGCAGGCCCGGCATCAAATCGGCGATCGCCACATAAATCATGCTGGAGGCGGCGAGGCAGAGAAAAATCAGCGCGTAATCTTCCAGGCCACGCAGGGCAAAGTAAGCGAGCAGCGCGCCCAGCAAGGTGGCGAGGCTGGACACCAGATTCCAGGCCAACGCGCGCATTTTGCTGAAGCCGGAGTGAATCAACACCAGGAAATCGCCAAGCTCATGGGGCAACTCGTGGGCGATGATCGCAATTGACGTCGCTACACCCAACCGGAAGTCGGTGACGAAGGCGGCGGCGATCGCCAGGCCGTCGGTGAAATTGTGAAACGCATCGCCGATAATCACCATCCACGCGCTCGCTACATGGCCCTTGCTGTGGACGTGGTCGTGATGGCTGGCGCTGTGGGTGTGCACCTCGACTTCATCGTTACCGGTGTGCTCGTGGCCATGCCGCCACAGCACGAATTTCTCGAGAATGAAGAACAACAGGATGCCGGCCAGCAGCCACGCCGCGGAAGCTTGCGAGCGCGCGCCATGTTCAAAAATATGCGGCAACAGATCCAGAAAGACCACGCCCAACAGGGCGCCAACCGCATAGCTCACAAAGATCGGAATGAGTCCGGCACGAACACGCCAGGCAAGCATTGCGGCCAGCAAGACTGATAGCGTGCTGCCAAACAAACAGGCGATAAGAATATAAACAAGGGTCACGTTGGTCAGCCCGGTCGTTGGCGACAAGCCAAAGCAAGTCGCCGTGCGTCATCACATTATTAATGCAACTTTATTGCATTAACAGGAGTTTAGCATGCCTTGCATGGTGCCGATTCTGGAATCGAACCGCACGAACGGACTTTTCAGTTACGAACAATCCCGGGAAGAGTTCTATTCGCGCCAGATCACTGCCGCCATCCGCCCGGTCTTTCCCTCGCGGCGGTAGGAAAAAAAACGCGCCGCCTCGGTGACCGTACAGAAATCACCGCCGTAAATGCGCGTAACCCCAGCGCGAACGAGACGCTGCCGAGTCAATGTGTAGATATCGGCGAGGAATTTGCCGGTCGCTTGCAGCGGCGCAAATGCCGATGCGGAACGACCGTCTACAGCCATGAACGCGTCGCGAACTTCACTGCCGACTTCAAATTTTGCAGAGCCGATTGCCGGGCCCAGGTAGACCATCAGCGATTCCGGCTTAGTCACCATCGCGGCCACGGTATTTTCGAGCACGCCCGCGCATAGCCCCCGCCACCCGGCATGAGCAACGGCCACCTGGGTTCCAGCCTGGTCGCAGAACAGCACTGGCAAACAATCGGCCATCATGACTGCACAAGGCAGGTCTGGCGTCGAGGCCAGCACCGCGTCAGCCTCGGCTTCCCCGGTTGATGTGGTCTCTGCCCAATCTTCAGCGCGCACCACAGCAGTACCGTGCACCTGTCGCAGCCAAACTGGCGCGCGCGGCAGGATTACGCTCAGGCGGCGCCGGTTTTCTGCCACTGCCGCCGGGTTATCACCGACATGCATACCAAGATTAAAACTGGCGTAGGCACCTTCACTGGTTCCACCGTGTCGGGTGGTAATCAGCGCCTTGATATTGGCGGGCGCAGGCCACGCCGGAACGATCAGATGCGCTTCTTGCAGCAGCAATCAGAGCTCCGCGACGAAATCGATCAGGTCCTGCATATTATCGGGTAGCGGCGCCTCGAAGGTGCTTGGCTTGCCGTCCAGTGGATGTTCGAGAGTCAATTTGCGCGCGTGCAGGGCTTGCCGGCCAAAAGTTTGAAATGTCTCGCGCACATAGGCTTCCATCGCGGTTGCCGGCGGCCCGTAAACCGGATCGCTTTCCAGCGGAAAGCCGATCGATTGCATATGCACCCGGATCTGGTGGGTACGTCCTGTTTCCAGCCGGCATTCGAGCAAAGTATGCCAGCCAAAACGTTCCAGCACCTTGTAGTGGGTCACCGCTGGCTTGCCGGTGCTGGCCTCGCCATAAATCAATGGGTTGATCACCGCCATTTTGGTGCGCTCCCGCGGATGACGGCCGATCGGTGCATCAACCTTGCCCGCCCCCGGCACCTGCCCGCGCACCAATGCGGTATAGATGCGGCTCATGGTACGCGCCTGTAGTTGGCGCACCAGCGACAACTGCGCCGCCTCCGTTTTGGCGGCTACCATCACCCCGGTGGTGTCCTTGTCGAGACGATGGACGATGCCCGCGCGCGGCAGATTACTGACTTGCGGATTGCGGTAGAGGAGGCCATTGAGCAAGGTGCCGTGCCAATTGCCGGCCGCCGGGTGCACCACCAGGCCCGCCGGCTTGTTGATGACGATAATCGCCTCATCCTCGTGAATCACTTCCACTGGCACATCTTCGGCGATAAACGCGGTTTCTTCCTCGCGGGGGCGCAGCCGGGCATGGATGGTTTCGCCACCCAACAGCTTGGTTTTGGGTTGCGCGGGCGCGCCGTTGACCAAGATCAGCGAATCCTTGATCATCGCCGTCAGGCGGCTGCGCGAATAGTCCGGCAACATCGCCGCCAGCGCCTGGTCCAGGCGGCTGCCGGCCATGTCGGCGGGAACAACAAGTTCAACGGCTTTCTCCCCGGTAACATTGGGGGGCACCATGTCGCTTGGGCTATAATCTTCTTCTTCGAGATCCACAGGTATCATCGCCAAAGTATGACACGAACCCATCGCAACACTCTTCACCTGACACCGTTTCTTCGTTCACTTGCGGCTCTCATCTTCGCCACGCTGTTGCTGTCGGGATGCGGCGTTTTCGGCAGCAAACTCGACCCGCAAAAAAACTGGACGGTAGAACAGTTCTACGAGAACGCGAAGGCCGATCTCGACAGCGGCAACTATCCGGCTGCGGTCAAGTTGTACGAGTCGCTTGAGGCCCGTTACCCGTTCGGGCGCTACGCCCAGCAGGCGCAGCTCGATACCGCCTATGCGCAGTACAAGGACAACAATACCGCCGAGGCCGTCGCGGCCTGCGACCGTTTCATCAAGCTGCACCCCAATCACCCGAATCTTGATTACGCCTTGTATCTGAAAGCACTTTCCTATTTCAAGCCCGATCTCGGTGTGTTTGGCGATCTGCTCAACCTGGATCCGGCGGACCGCGACCCCAAAGCGCTGCGCGAATCATTTGAGGTGTTCAAGGACCTGGTGGTGCGTTTCCCCGATAGCACCTATGCCCCGGATTCACGCAACCGCATGGCTTATCTGGTCAATTCGCTGGCCAAGCACGATGTCACGGTGGCGCGCTACTACTTCAATCGCGGTGGCTATCTTGCCGCGGTAAATCGTTCACAGAATGTGCTGCAACGCTACCCGCAAGCCCCCGCCACGGAAGAGGCGTTGGTGATCAGCATCGAGTCCTACAAAAAAATGGGCATGCCCGACCTGGCGGAATCGTCAAAGCGCGTGCTGGAAAAAAACTTCCCGAAAAACAGCATGCTCGCCAGCGACCGTGCGGATACGCCTTGGTGGAAGCTCTGGTAGCGTTTACCATCGGCAAGGCGTAGTTGGCTCGCTAGTCCGGCACAGTGAGCAAATTCAGCAGTGCCTCCTGCGCGACTTTGCGTACTCCACGCGTCCCGCCTACGGGTTTTCTGCGCGTGTAGCCGCCCTCGCCGTCCATTTCCCAAGCCTGTGAATTATCCTGCAGGTAGGGCGTCAAGCCCTCGCTGATGACGCGCTTTTTCAACTTGGCGTCGAGAATCGGAAAGCACAGCTCGATGCGACGGAAGAAATTGCGCTCCATCCAGTCGGCGCTCGACAGCATCACCCGTTCCTCGCCGCCACTACGGAAATAGAAAATCCGCGAATGCTCAAGGAAGCGCCCCACTACGGAGCGCACGCGGATATTCTCCGACAATCCGGCAACGCCCGGCCTCAAGGCGCAGACACCACGCACGATCAGATCAACCCTGACACCGGCAGCAGAGGCGCGATACAGCGCCTCAATTACCTGCGTGTCGAGCAGCGAATTCATCTTGGCAATGATCACGGCGCGTTTGCCTGCCTTGGCCAGTTTGGTTTCATTGTCGATGGCGTGAATCACCCGTTCATGCAACGTAAACGGCGCCTGCCAGACATGCGTAAGCTTGGTCGCCTTGCCCAGCCCGGTGAGCTGTACAAACACATCGTTGACGTCGGCGCAGATCGCATCGTTTGCCGTAATCAGGCCAAAGTCGGTGTACAGCCCCGCAGTACGCGTATGGTAATTGCCGGTACCCAAGTGCACATAGCGCCGCAGCACGCGCTTGCCCTCGTCGCCCGAGGCATACTCCCGGCGCACGATCAGCGCCATTTTCGCGTGAGTTTTGTGGCCGACCACACCGTAAACCACATGCGCCCCGACCTCTTCCAGCTTGGCCGCCCAATTGAGATTGGCCTCTTCATCGAAGCGTGCCATCAGCTCCACCACCACGGTCACCTCTTTGCCACGCTTGGCCGCGTCGATCAGGGATTCCATGATCGCCGAATCGGTACCGGTGCGATACACCGTCTGCTTGATCGCCACCACCTGCGGATCGCGCGCCGCCTGGTGGATGAAGTCGATCACCGGGGTGAAGCTCTGGAAGGGATGGTGCAGCAGCACATCGTGCTTTTTCAACGTCTCAAAAATGTCCTTGCCCTTGGCCACTTTCATGATCGGTTTGGGCACACCGGGGACGAACGCGGCGTACTTCAAGTCCGGGCGCGCAACTTCATCCGGCACGCTCATCAAACGCACCAGATTCACCGGGCCATTGACGCGGTAAAGATCGCTTTCATCGAGTTCGAATTGCGCCAGTAAAAAGCTTTCCATTTCCGCAGAACAGTTGTCGGCAACTTCGAGCCGCACGGCATCGCCGAGATGTCGCTGCGGCAATTCGCCCTGCAAGGCCAGGCGCAGATTCTTGACCTCCTCCTCGTCGACGAACAGGTCCGAGTTGCGGGTTACACGGAACTGGTAGCAACCCAGCACTTCCATCCCGGCAAACAATTCGCCGACATGCGCATGCAGTACCGAGGTCAGAAAAACGAAATCGTTGTCACCGCTGCTCACTTCCTTTGGCAGCCGGATCACACGGGGCAGCACCCGCGGCGCCTGCACGATAGCGCGCAGGGAATCGCGTCCAAACGCATCGCGACCGCTGAGCTCGACCGCAAAATTGAGCGACTTGTTGAAAATGCGCGGAAACGGGTGCGCCGGATCGAGACCGATTGGCGTCAGCACCGGCATCATTTCGCGGAAAAAATAATCCTTTACCCAGGCCTGCTGTGCTGCCGTCCATTGCGCGCGACGGATAAAGCGGATGCCCTGCGCAGCCATCGCCGGAAACAATTCGTCATTGAGCAACACGTACTGGCGGGCCACCAGCCGGTGCGCCTCATCCGCCACCACCCGGAACGTTTCCGATGCAGAGCGACCGTCGGCCTCCCTTGCTATCGAGCCGAGTTTGATTTGCTCTTTCAGGCCGGCGACGCGAATTTCGAAAAATTCGTCCATATTGGACGAGACGATCGACAAAAACTTGAGCCGCTCCAGCAATGGAACCGTCTTGTCCTCGGCCTGCTCCAGCACCCGTCGGTTGAACGCGAGCAACTGGATTTCCCGGTTCAAAAACCGGCTTGGTTTTTTAGTGGCCGCCATGCGTCTTGGAGTTTTTGATTTGCTTTTCACCATACCGGCAGCTTATGACATTTCCGTGACAGATGCCGACCTCGCAACGGATGTGACATACTTCCGCGCAAGTAAATTACCTCAAAAACACCGCGTCAATGCCCCATCACACCCTCGCCGCCGTCGACCTCGGCTCCAATAGTTTTCATCTGCAGATTGCGCGGGTGGTTGACCATCAACTCTATCCGCTCGACAGCCTGAAGGAAACCGTGCGCCTCGGCGCCGGCGTGACTGCCGACAAGCAGATCGATGCCAAAACGGCTGAACGCGCCCTGACCGCGCTACGCCTGTTCGCCGAGCGCCTGCGCGGCCTGCCCAAGGATGCGGTACGAGTGGTCGGTACCAATGCGCTGCGCGTGGCCAAGAATGCGGATTCATTCGTGCGCGAGGCCGAAGCCGCGCTGGGCTACCCGATCGAAATCATCGCCGGTCGCGAGGAAGCGCGACTGATTTACGTTGGCGTTGCACAAAGCCTGCCGCCGGCCAATCACAACCGGCTGGTGGTCGATATCGGCGGCGGCTCCACCGAATTCATCATCGGCCATCGCCTCAAGCCGAAAACGCTGGAAAGCCTTTACATGGGTTGCGTGTCCTACTCGGAACGCTATTTCCCCGGCGGAAAACTCGATAAAAAATCGTTCAAGGACGCGCAATATGCAGCTGCGCGCGAACTTGAAACGATTATCACCGCGTTCCACAAGGAAGGCTGGCGCGAGGCCTACGGGTCCAGTGGCACCGCCAAGGCGCTGGGTATCATCCTGGTTGAAAACGGCCAGAGCACCCATGGCATCACCCGCAGCGGTCTGGATTGGCTGAAGGACAAGGCGTTGCGTGCCGGCGACTTCAAATCGCTGGATTTGCCGGGCGTGAAAGGCGATCGCCTGCCGGTGCTGCCGGGCGGATTGGCGATCATGAGTGCGATCTTCGAGGTGCTGGGCATTGAGGAAATGGCGATCGCCGATACCGCACTGCGCGACGGCGTGCTCTACGATCTGCTCGGCCGCAGCTTTCACGAGGACATTCGCGACGCCACCATCGTCCAGTTCAGCAAGCGTTATCACATCGACCATGCACAGGCGACGCGCGTGGAAAACCTGGCGATGCGCTTTTTCAATTCGATCAATGACGACAGCGATGCCGAACGCACCTTTCAAACGCGGCAGACGCTGGGCTGGGCGTGCCGCATGCATGAAATCGGCATCTCGATTGCGCAGGCCGGCTTTCACAAGCACTCCACGTACATCATCAGCAATGCCGATATGCCGGGCTTTTCAAAACGTGAGCAGACGGTGCTGGCAGCATTGATTCTCGCCCAGCGCGGCAAGCTGGCCAAGGTTGCCGCCGAGCTGAACCGCGATCGCGCCTTCGCGGCGCGGGTATTGTGTTTGCGGCTGGCCGTGCTGCTGTCGCGCAGCCGTCGCACGCTCGACGGAAAACTCTTTTCAGTGTCGCGCGTCGGCGACGTGTTCAAGCTTGATGCCGATCCGCAGTGGCTCGCCAGCCACGACCTTACCGATTACGAGCTCAAACAGGAAGCCGCGGAGTGGGCCGGCATCGGTATCAATGTGCTGCTGTCGGGCACCAAGGCCGTCTAACGCCACATGATCGATTCGGGTGTAGCCATGGCGCGCAACACGGTTTGCATCTTGCCCTCGCGTTGGCGCGCCTCGAACCACCAGATCGCGCCCTTTTTTACCGACACATAACCTTCGACGCCGTTGAGCAACTGCGCCGCCACCATGCCCAGTGTCGGCTGATGGCCAACCACGATCACATTCTGTGCCGCGTCGGGCCAGCCGGCCGCGGCGATCATCGCGCTGCTGGGCGCATCGGGCGCAATCGAAGGCTCGGTAACAAAGCGCAACTCCAGCGCGGCGGCCGTCTGCTGGGCACGTTCGGCCGGACTGGCGATGACGCGCCACTGCGCAAGATCGCTATCGACATGCTGCTTCAGCCAGCGCGCCATGGCATCGGCCTGCTTTTGCCCTTTGGCGGTGAGGCGGCGCGCGTGATCGCTGGGCGCCAGGTCTTCGGCTTCGGCATGCCGCCACAAGATGATCTGCATTAGTGGCCTGTGACGGTCAAAGAGGCAGTAAGTATGGCTGAGATAAAAGTGGCGAGAGCAAGGCGCGCCGACGAGACATAGCCGGCTCTCTGGCGAGGAGGCCTAAACCATTGGCGCCGCTATCGCCATTTTTAGCCAGCCAGACGCTGGCGCTTTGATCGTTACAGGCCACCTACTCCCCGCCTTCTGCCGCAGGCTCAATGATCGTCGCGGTTTTACGCGTGGTGAGATAAATGCCGCCCAGTATCAGCGCGATACCGGCGAGGTGGAACCAATACAGGCGCTCATCCAGCAACAGCCACGCCAACAGGCTGCCGAACACCGGCATCAGGTGCACGAACAGCCCGGCCACATTCGGCCCCACCTGTTCAACACCCTTGTTCCAGAATACATAGCCGAGGAAAGACGGGAAAATGCCGATATACAGAAACGCGCCCACCACCGGCCACGACCAGACGATCGATTTACCGGCCGCCAATTCCCAGGCATATACCGGCGTCATGGCGACGACCCCGACAGCGCCGCACACGCACAGAAACGCGATCGGTGGAATCCCATCCGGCCGCCATTTGAGCATCAGCGTGTACACCGCCCACAGCAGCATCGAACCCAGCACGATCAGGTCGCCGATGTTGAATTGAAACGTCGCCAAGGTCTCGAGATGTCCCTTGGAAATGATCGCCAGCACACCGATCAGGGACACCGCCACGCCGAGCATTTGCAGCGCGGTGGTACGCAAGCCGAAGAACAGCATGCCGATCACCACGATCAGCACCGGGATCGTTGAATTCAACATCACCCCATTGGTGGCCGTGGTGTAGTTGAGGCCGATATAGGAAAACATATTGTGGAAGCCGGTGCCGACCACGGCCAACAGCACGGTGATTTTCCAGTGGCGGCGAATCAGCGGCCAATGCGCACGAATCTGCGGCAAGGCGATCGGCAGCATGATCAGCACCGCCAGCGACCAGCGCCAATACGCCAACGCCACCGGCGGCACACGGCCGACCACGGCGCGGCCGATCACCCAGTTGAGCGACCAGAACAGCGAAGTAAGAGATAGCAGCAGATAAGGCGACAGCCACCAGCGGTGGATGGAGGGCGAGGATTGCGAGGACATGGGGCGATTATAGGCGGTGACATGGCAGTCGCGCTTGATGCAGGCTAAAGATGAAGCATTGAAATCCGATAGGCCAATAACAAAAGGCACGTCGTCCCATAGGAACTTCTAAAAACCTCGTCGTCCCGGCGGAGGCCGGGACCCAGTCCCTCCAAGTGTTTGATTATAGGAAGGACTGGATTCCGGCCTTCGCCGGAATGACGAAATTTGAGGGTTTCAAGAAGTAGCCCCATAGCAAACTCCAGCACTGGCGCGGCGTTTGGAGCAAAAATGTCCCGAAAGCCTCGCCAATGCTGGACTTTGACTTTTCATTTTTCGCAAAACAAAGTCGCTGCGTTTTGCCGCAGAATACAGGTGGACTGCAAGGACGCGCACTTCCTTGCAGTCGCTTGAAGATCATCGATGCCTACCAAAAAAATAATTTCGGAGGAAGCACACCATGCAACGCAGAAAATTTCTCAGCGCCCTCGGTGCCGGCGTCGCCGCCAGCGCCCTGCCCGCCACCAGCTTTGCGCAAGCCGGCTATCCCAACAAGCCGATCAAGTTCGTGGTCGGCTTCGCCCCCGGCGGCGCCACCGACCTGATCGGTCGCCTGATGGCGAAGAAAATGGGCGATGCTTTGGGGCAGCCAATCATTATCGAAAACAAGGGCGGCGCCAGCAGCAATATCGGCGCCGATGCCGTCGCCAAATCCGCACCCGATGGCTACACCTTCTACGTCAACGCCATCACCAATGCGATCAATGCCTCGCTGTTCGCCAAGCTGCCCTTCGATTTCGAAAAGGATTTCGAACCGGTCGCGCTATTCGCCCTGGTGCCGAACATCCTCGTCGTGCATCCCTCGGTGAAAGCCAACAACCTCAAGGAATTCATCGAGCTCGCGCGCGCCAACCCGGGCAAGATGGCCTATGCCTCCAGCGGCAACGGCA
>JANMXS010000177.1:0-23179 GCA_031394335.1 Burkholderiales bacterium | reverse complement strand
GACTCGCCGGTCCTAGCCGGCCGCGAATCCCTCGTTCGCACCCTGTATTTTAATTAACTGTCCAACTATTTTATAGTAAAATTCAATTATATTCATGACGGGTCGACGTCGAATTGAGTAAATCCCGATGGTTTATTGGCTCGAAAACGGATTTGTCGGTACACGTGAAGAGCTGCGCGTGTTCCTACGCGCCCGCAGCGCGCTGCAGTGCATTCGGCGGTGCGCGGGAGCTGTGACGCAATCCGGAATCGGGTGGCGTCTGCTGAGCGCCACAGCGCTCGCACTCGTCTGCGGACTCGCGGCTGCAGGCGGCGATGTATCCGGGGCGCCGCCGCCGCCCGCGCCGGGTACTGCCGCGACGCCCGATGTGCAGCCGCTCGTCATCGGGGATCTTGTTCTGTACTCCGACTACATCGGAAGAGGGCTGAGCTATTCCCGGGAGCGATATTCGCTTCAGGGTCGTCTCGAGTACGATTCTCCGCAAGGATTTTATGGCGGAGCGTTCCTCGTCCATAACTCGGCCATCCTCAACAAGGAGACCGTTGAATTTGATCCGTACGCCGGGTATCTCAAGCGGATCAACGATTGGACCGTCGATGCCGGCGTATTTTCCTGGCTGTATCCTCACAGTCGGCTCGACGTCTCGAGGAACCGCTACAACACGCTTGAAGCGACGGTCGACGTGACCTACAAGATCGTCGGTGTCAAGCTCTGGCACGATCTCAAGGATTATTGGGGTCTGAACCAAGACAGCGCGGCCGTCAACTACGGCCTCAAACCCAACGGCTCCTCGAAAGGGTCCTTGTACGTCGATTCGCACCTGAACAGGCCGCTGCCGATGGGCTTCCTGCTCAAGCTTCATGTCGGCCACCAGTTCGTTCGCAATTATGGTCTGCTTGATTTCACGGACTGGATGTTGGGTTTCGAGAAAAGCCTCGGCCATCAGCTTACGCTCGGCGGCGCGTATTGGGGCACCGACGCCAGCCGGTCGCTGTATGTCGACCCGCACGGATTGAACGTCGCTCGCGGCAAATGGCTGGCATACCTCCGCTGGGGGTTTCCATGAGGGTGCGCGGCGCGCGTTGGGTGCATGATTTTGTCGATTCGCGCCGGATCGACCGGCCCGGCGAACCAGCAGCGGTTCGAAATTCCTAAAGACAACCATGGGTGTTGATCATGTCTACGTTTCTTTACGGCGCCAATATAGCGGCCAATGGTATTCGCCAGCACTACTTGCGTTATGGGGGCAAGGGCCCGGTGCTGGTGCTCTTGCCCGGAATCACGAGTCCGGCGGTAACCTGGGGTTTCGTCGGCGAACGACTCGGACTGACGTTCGATACCTACCTCTTTGACGCTCGGGGTCGGGGCTTGTCGTCGAGTGGCGCTGGCCTGGATTACGGGCTGGATGCCATGGCGGACGACGTCGCGGCCGGCATTGCGGCGCTTGGCTTAGCGCACGTCAGCATACTGGGGCACTCAATGGGTGGGCGCATCGCGATAAGGGCGGCGGGCAGACATTCGCTGGCGCTCGAGCGGCTGGTCCTGGTTGATCCACCGGTAACGGGGCCGGGACGGAGGCAATACGCGTCGCCATTGTCGTGGTACGTGGATTCGATCAGGCTCGCGGTGGCCGGTTGTGGGGTCGAGGAGATGCGCCGCTTTCTGCCGACCTGGAGCGATGAGCATCTGCGGCTCAGGGCGGAGTGGCTTCACACCTGCGATGAGGCGGCCATCGTGCGCAGCTATGAGGACTTCAGTCGAACCGACATTCATGCCGATTTGCCGCACATCGCGACGCCGACACTGTTGATGGTCGCCGGCAAAGCCGGTGTGATCCGGCCCGAGGACATCGTCGAGTTCGAGTCGCTGATGCCGCGGCTCACGGTAAAGACCGTGACAGACGCGGGTCATATGATTCCCTGGGACGATTTCGCCGGATTCTTTGCGGCGTTGCTGCCGTTTTTCGGGTCCGCGATTTGATGCTCTGCGGGGTGCATTGTCCGCGGCACATGAAATGTGCGAGGCTTGGCGAATTATTTGAGCGGAACTTGATATGAGCGATAGCGAACAGGTTCTAAGCGAGGCGGCCGCCTGGCGTCGCGGTGGCTTAGGGGTCGCGCTGGCGACGGTCGTGTCGACCTGGGGGTCCTCGCCGCGACCCGTCGGCTCGAAGCTTGCCGTCAACGAGACCGGGCAAATGATCGGATCGGTGTCGGGCGGTTGCGTCGAAGGGGCAGTCGTGCAGACGGCGCTCGAAATCATGCGCGGCGGCAATTCCAGTGTGTTGGAATTCGGAGTCAGCGACGAACAGGCCTGGGAAGTCGGACTGGCCTGCGGTGGGCGCATCCGGATTTACGTCGAGAGAATATTGTGAAGCTTGCGTTCCTAGAACAGTTGCTCGACGCGAACCGCTCCCGTTCGGCAGGCGCGCTGGTCACGGACCTGGGCAGCGGAGCGCAACGGTTACTCACGCTGCAGCACAGCGTCGGCGACTTGTCGCTGGACGACGAGGAATTTGCTCGAGTACGCCGGGCGATCGACGAGGACCGCAGTCAAATCGTTGCAATGCCGACCAGGGAGGTGTTCGTCGAAGTCTGGAGCGCTGCGCTGCGCCTGATCGTCGTCGGCGGCGTGCACACGGCGCAGTCGTTGGTGCCGCTCGCCAAGCTCCTCGGCTACGACGTGACCCTGGTGGACCCCAGAGCGGCCTTTGCTTCCGCGTTCCGCTTTCCCGACACGTCCTTGATTATTGAATGGCCGGAGGTCGCGGTACCAAGGCTCGAACCGGACCGACGCACCGCCGTCGTCACGCTCACCCATAATCCCCGTATCGACGATCCGGCGCTCATCGCCGCGCTTCGATCTGAGGCGTTTTACATAGGAGCCCTGGGTTCGCGCCGCACGCATGAGCAGCGCCGCGAGCGACTGGGTCGGGAGGGATTCGACGCAGCGGCGCTAAATCGCGTCCACGGTCCGATCGGGCTCGCGATCGGGGCAATGACCCCCGCTGAAATCGCCGTGTCGATCATGGCCGAGATCACCGCCGTCCTGCGCCGTTCGCCGCTGGCGGTGCGCGCATGAGCGTCGCGAGTGCGAATCGCTCGGCCGCGTTCACCCCGACACCGCACAAGTTTCGGTTACTGCTCGTCGTGCCTGCGAAAACAGCGTCGTTGTAGTTTGCCGCCGTCGTATTAAGGAGAAATGGAAAGCATGAAGCGGGCAAGAAGCAAACCCGAGGTACCGACTCAGGAGCGGCGTAGGCCGGGTCGGCCGGGTCCGCAGTCTATCGATAAAGATCAGATGCGGGACCGCATTCTCGATGGCTCCGAGCAGTTGTTTTCGGAATCGGGCTATTCCGCGACGTCGTTTCGCGACATCGCACGGCTCGCGCAAGTCAATCCGGCGCTGATCGGTTATTACTTCGGCTCGAAGCGAGCGCTGTTCAACGAGGTATACAAACGCCGTGGCCGGGAACTCACCGATCGATGGGCGCGGCGGCTTGATGAACTCGAGGCGAAATCGCGCAGGCCTCCAAGCGTGGAGCAGCTGCTCAGGGCGTTCCTCGAGCCTCAATTCGAATTGAAGGCGAGCAGCGGCGGGGGCATGGCGTTCGTGCGGCTGCAGACGAGGGTGCATAGCGAAGTGAACGACGAGAGCTTTGCGCTGCGGCGTGAGGTCTATGACCACGACGCAAAGCGTTTCATTGTCCTGCTCGAGCGCGCGCTGCCGAACGAGGATCCCGCAGATGTGAATTCGCGTTTCATCTTCTGCATCGGCGCGGTCCTGTACATGATTGCCGACGTGGATCGCCTCAGCGATTTGTCGAGCGGCCGATTTGATTCAAAGAATGTCGACGAGATAATCGAGCGTCTAGTCGCCTTTTGCATCGGCGGCATGCTTGCGAGTCCGACACTCAACGTCAAGAAGACCAGCCAGAAGGGCTCGAAGCAACGCGAACCGCGTCCGCGCGTTTCATCGGTGCGCTTGGCGGCGGTGCGGCGCTGAGGCGTCAATGGCAGTGACCTGTTCTTCAAAAAAAAGAGGGCTCGTCGTCGAGCTGCACGCGATAACCCGCAGGATTGTTCGTCCGGCTCGCAACTGACAAGGGGATCAAAAAACATGGACAATGTGACCGAGTTGAATCAGCTTCCAGAAAGCGAGATCTACGATACCCGCGTCATCGAGAAGCGCGCCGGAGGCCAGGAGGTCGCTCAGGATGACTACGCGCTGCGCCGCGTGCCGTCGACCTGGCGCTGGAGTGCGTGGGACTGCGTCTGGGCGCTGAGTGGCATATCGACGGCAATGGCATTTCCATTGACGGCGGGTCTGCTGGTTATCTTCTATGGCGGCGCGGCCGTGCTGGTCGCGGTGTTGCTGACCTGCATCTATGCCGCCGCCGGCGTGTACCTCAATGCCCGCAAGGCTGCGAACGAGGGTGCGGTCATCGAACTCATCAGCAAACACACCTTCGGATTCAAGGGTGCGGCGTTTGAGATCGTGATCTACGGCTTTCTGGGTGTCCTGTATTTCTCGCTTGAAGGTCACGTCATGTCGGCTGCGTTGTCGGAGGTGCTGCCGGCACTTCCGTACTGGGCGAGCGCCGCCTTGATCTGCCTGTTGTTCATTCCGCTGAGCTTGTACGGCATGCAGTTCCTGACCCGATTCCAGTCAATTACCGCGTGGATCTACGGCTTGGGCGTGATCCTGGTTTTCATCGCGCTGTTTTCCGGGTGGTCGAAGGAGGTGAGCAGCGCGCTCGCACAGCGCGACTGGTGGAACATCAACCCGAACGGGGTGCCATTCTCCTGGCGCTCGGTTCTCGGCGCGTTTGGAGCCATGGCCGGCGTGCTCGGCGCCATCATGGTCTTGCTGTGTCCTGCGACCGCGCGTTTCGCGCGGCGCGACCAGGCTGGGAAGACTGCGGCGCTGATGTCGTTATTCGGCGCCGTATTTCCCCTCGGATTGGCGATGACTTTCGGCGTCTATCTGGTTGCCGCCTCGGGTGGGAAAATCCCGGATCCCGGCGTCTCGCTGCCGCGTCTGCTGGGGCCGCTCGGGCTGCTGCTGGTCGTTCTGACGCAATTGCGTGTGAACGTCATCAACGTGTACTTCGGGACGACGGCGTTGGAGAACTTCGCATCGCAGATCTTTCAAACCAAGTGGTCGCGCATCAAGTTGATCGCGCCGTTCATGATCTGCGCCTACCTGCTGTTGATCTCGCCGTTCCTGAAATATTTCGGCACGATCATGACGATCTTAAGCGTCTTTCTCGTCAACTGGGCATCCGTCATCGCCGGCGAGCTATGGTTCGTCCGTCGGCGCCATGGGATTCCGCAGTGGGCCGAATTTCGCCGGGCCTATGCCGCCTCGTACAACTGGATTGGGATGATATCGATGTGGCTGCCGACGATCGTGGGTGTCGTGATGGGCAGCGGCCGGCTGGGAACTGACATGCAGGTGCTCGCCGTGCCGGTCACCGGGGTCGCCGCGCTGGTGATGCCCGGGCTGATTGGCGCATTGTTGAGCCGGAAAAGAGTTGTCGCGCAGTACTTCGCGCGAATTCCCGCGCGCGTCGCTGGCTTGCAGGAGATCCATGCCTGCGGACGCTGTGGGGAGTCGTTCCATCGCTCCGATTTCGTCCTCTGCCCATTTCATAACGGGGCATATATCTGCTCGGGTTGCTGCGCCGCGGAGCATCGCTGTAAGCTCGTCTGTCACGGCGAGGGCCGCCCGCAGGCTTAGCCTGCGCAATGCACCGCCCGCGACTCGCTCAAGGTCGGGCCGCGGGCGCATCGTTGCCTGAATTTTCCGGGGTTTTCCCTATTGTCCGCAGCACGGCGGCAAGTCCCAAAAAAAGCTTTGACAGCGAAAGGAACTGCGGGCTATAAGGTGTCTGTAGATAAATCGTTAGGTGTTTAATTATTTAGAGGGACATGTGGCAGTAAGTGATCATGTGATGTTCGAAGCTTGGAAGCAGGTGCTGAGCCTTTGCCGCTTGGAGAAAGGGCAGTGCGTAACGATTCTGACCGACCCAGACACGAACCCGCAGACCTTGTCCTCGGCCATTGCCGGGGCGAGTTCATTCGGGGCGGTCGTCAATCGGCTGGAGCTCATTCCCACAAACGCTGAATATTCGCTGAGCCGCGACAAGACCGCCTACGTCGGCTCCACGCCGCTGACCGGCAATCGCATGGCTCTGGCGGCCCTCAAGGCAAGCGATCTGATCCTAGATATGGTGCTGTTGCTCCATTCCCCCGAACAGAACGAGGTGCTTGCCGGAGGCGCCAAGATGCTGCTCACCATTGAGCCGCCGGAGATTCTGGCGCGCCTTGTGCCGACGCAGGAGGACCGCACGCGCGTGCTTGCAGCGGCGCGGAAGTTGGAGTCGGCGCGGCATATGCACGTCACATCGGCGGCCGGCACCGATCTGCATCTGGATCTAGGGGACTTTCCGCTCTTGAAGGAGTACGGATTCGTCGACGAGCCGGGCCGCTGGGATCATTGGCCGAGCGGATTCCTGGCGACGTGGGGCAACGAGCGCAGCGCGCGTGGCAGGGTGGTCCTCGATCAAGGCGATATCCTGTTGCCCCAGAAATCCTATTTGCAGTCGTCGATCGAGATGATCGTGGAGTCCGGCTACGTCAGCAAGATCAGCGGCGGTCTCGATGCGGAGTTGCTAAAGGACTACATGGAGACGTTCAAGGACCCGGAAGTTTACGCGATGTCGCACGTCGGTTGGGGGATGCAGGATCGAGCGCGCTGGTCGGTGATGGGCCTGTACGACCGCGAGGGTTCCATCGCGATGGACGCGCGCGCCTTCGCCGGCAATTTTCTGTTCTCGCTCGGACCCAACACCGAAGCCGGAGGATCGCGGAATACGCCATGCCACATGGACATTCCAATGCGCAACTGCACCATTGAGCTGGATGGTGTTACTGTCGTTCGCAATGGACGCGTAATCGAGAGTTGACCGCCGCAGCATATGAACCAATCCGTCGAAACACGTGAGGCTGACCCAGAAGTTTTTCGCCGCCAGGGTTTTGGCAGCCGTCTGGGCATTTCGGGGCGCGTCGGATTGTTGATCGTCGATTTCGTGGCCGGGTTCGCGGACCCTGCGCTGTTTGGCGGGGGAAACATCCCGGCGGCGATTCGGGCGACGGTGAAGGCCCTTGCCGGCGCGCGGCAGCGTGGCTGGCCGGTCACCCACACACGAATCGTGTACTCTGAGGCTGCGGTCGACAGCGATGTGTTTTGCCTGAAAGTGCCGACGCTGCGTGCACTGACCGAGGACGCTGCGTGTGGCCAGATCGTGCCGGAATTGCAACCGATCCGCGGGGAGCTCGTCGTGCGTAAAGCGGCGCCGTCGGCGTTCTTCGAGACCAATCTGCGCTCTTGGTTGACCCAGAAGCGCGTCGAAACGCTGCTGATCGCCGGTACCACAACCAGCGGGTGCGTGCGCGCCAGCGTTGTCGACGCGATGTCGTGCGGATTCAAACCAATCGTGCTCGTGGACTGTGTCGGCGATCGCGCGCTCGCGCCGCACGAGGCCAGTCTATTTGACATGCAACAGAAGTATGCGGATTTGATGACGTTTTCCGAATTGGTCGAGAGCCTGAACCAGGTCGCAAGTGTAATCCGTTAACTGAACACTATCGGCGGAGTCACGTATGAATGCAGCAGTAGAGTCGAAAACCAGCAAACGCTGGACATTGGAACACCCGGAGCTGGGTACCGGACCGTTGCCGGTCGCGCCGTACCTGTCGCAGAAGTACTTCGAAGGAATGCGCGACAATGTCTTCAAGAAGGTCTGGCTGTGCACCGGCAAGCGCGTGGACGACATTCCGTCTCCCGGCGACTACTTCATATTCGATTTGGAGATCGCCGGGTCACAGCTGATCGTCGTGCGTGGCTTGGATGGCAAGGTGCGCTCTTTTCACAATGTGTGCATGCACCGCGGCAACAAGCTGACCGTGCACAATTGCGGCGCGTTCAAAGGCAAGATGGTCTGCAGCTACCACGCGTGGGCGTATAACCTGGCCGGCCAGCTGGCGACCGTTACCGAAGAAGAGATGTTCTTCAACCTGGACAAGAAGTCTCTAAATCTGGCGTCCGTGCCAACCGACGTCTGGGCGGGATTCGTCTTCATCAATATGGACCCCCATCCGAAGGAAACCCTGCTCGAGCATCTCGGGCCCATGGCCAACCTGCTGGCCGGTTACCCGTTCGACCAGTTGCCGGTCGCCTGGTCGTACAAGACCCACATGGCCACTGCCTGGCAGAACGCGCGCGACTCGCAACTCGAAGGCTATCATCTCAAGTACCTGCACAAGCGCACCTCTCCTGGAGTGATGTCCCACGCCGCGGATCCGAATCGGCATTCGCTGGACTTCAAGATCCTCGGCCGCCACTCGATTGGCAGCTACTTCGGTGTGCGCGCGGAATCGACGCTGCCGCCGGTCGCGCGCCTCGCAACCAAGTTCACGCAGACGCTGGGATCCGTGGCCAGCGCATTGTCGGATGTCAATACCTGGCCGGTGGGGGTGAACCCTACCCGCCACAAGGACTGGTTCTTTGATGTCGCTTACATTTTCCCGAATTTTCATTTCATATTCCTGGGTCACCACGCGTATATCGGGCATACGTTCCTGCCCACGGCCGTCAACATGACCTGGTGGAACGCGCGCGCCTACATGCCGGCCCCGAAGACGCTGGTAGAGCAGTTCTCACGCGAATGCGCGAAGACCGCGGTCCGCGACCTGTGGACCGAGGACGGAAGCACGCTGGAAGGCACGCAGAAGGTGCTCGAGACCGGGGTCTTAAAGTACTTGCAGATCCAGGATCAGGAGATCCAGATCCGGCATGAGTCGAGAGTGATGGATGAGATGGTGGGGGATTGGCAATGATTTCCAAGAAGTTGCCTGCCGGGTTCAGCGATCTCGAGAACCTGGTCGAGCGCTGGGCGCTGCCGACGGAAACACAACGCAATCGATTCCACCTGTCGTGTTCGATGGCGGAGGTGAAGGACTATTACGACACGCTGTTGCCGCGAGCCGAGGTGATCATCGAGCACCTGCAGGCGCTTGAAGCCAACGGCAAGCCGGCGTCGATACCGCAGGAAAGCAAGAACCTTTTCTATCTGCTGCTGATGCTGGCGGAAGTCAGCCAATCGGTGGAGGTGCACGGCCAGGTGGGCGTGGTCGACGGTTTTCCGTCGCACCGCTGGGCTCCCGAACATGAAGACCCGGATTGGAAGGCGCGCGAACAGCGTTTGCGGCCGACGCTCGCGTGAGTTGGGGCAAGGCGCGGACGGCTGCGCTCGCGATTGAATTGTTTGATCAATTTTAAATTTATATTGGGAGTCGATAATGAAGGATCCGAAAGACATTGTCAGGGCGTTCGTAGCCGCTCACAATCGCCACAATATAGAGGAGCTGTTGAGCTACCTGTCCGAGGACAGCGCGATGATCGACGTTGCCGCTCCGATCCCGCTCAACAGCAAGGCTGACGTTCGCAAACTGTACGAAATGATATTCAAGTCCCTACCGGACATTCATTTCGAGATAACCGGGATGATCTCCGAAGGCAACCAGGTTTTCGCAGCCTTCCGCACGACCGGAAAGGGTTCGGGCGTGTGGATGGGCAAGGACATCTCCGGCAAACCGATCGACGTGTACGAGGGCGTCCACATGCGCATCGAAAAAGATCAAATCGTAAACACTATGTTCTACAGCGACTCGGCGACGTTGACCAAGCAGCTGGGCTATCAGACCGCCGTCAGCAGCAAATGGTAGTCGCGCGGTGACCGCAGTGGCGGCAATTGCGCTGCTGCGGTTGTTGCGCTCCTGGGATATTCGTTAAGAGATTGGAATGGCAGCGTGAAAATGTCGCAGTCGTTAATCTCCTCATTGCGATGACTGCATTGCCGGCGCAACGTTCAGCGGTAGTCGACCAGCGGATTGCGCGACGTTGACGGCGCTGAGCGGGTGGACTCGATCCGTGCGTCAAGTGTCGTGTTTTCGGCTATTGGTCCAATCACTTGGTGCTTGCGGGCATTAATCTCAAGAGGTCGATATGCATCATCTGACACAAATTTTTGCAGAGCAGATTTCCACCCAGGCCTACCTCTCGGCTTTGCTGTCGATCATCGCGACTATAGCGACGTTCATGATCGTGCTTGCGCTCGCGCTGATCGACGGCGGTCTCGTGAATCCGAAACATCTGATTGACACTCTGTCGCAGAAGTTGTTCAGCGCTTTCATTGCCGCGGGCGCCTTTCTGATCGCCGGTTATCCAATCTGGTACTGGCAATTCAACCAGGCCTTCGGCGTACCGCACCCGTTGCAGCAGGCGTTCGCGGACTGGTGGCTGTTCGGGCATAACATGATGACGTTCGCGCATAACCTGGATCCGGCGGCGGTCCCCGGGGCGGAGACGCTGCAGATCTTCGTCGTGTTCTTCCTCACCTATGCCGCGGTGTTCGGCGCATTCGTCCACAGCATGGGGCTTGGGAGGATGAAGCCGAGCGCCTGCTATATTCTTTCTGCGTTCGCGGGTGGTGTGCTGATGCCGGTCATGACGTATCTTACCTGGGGCCCGGCGGGTCCCTTGACCAATAACGGCATGCACGATTTCGTCGGTGCGTATTCGCTCTACATGTTCGTCGGCATTTGGGGTCTGATCCTTGCCTGGCGTCTCGGTCCGCGGCTGCCGTCGACGACGGGATTCAATGCCCATATGTGCGCCACGGGTGCGCTCATCCTAATGTCCGTCATTCCATTCTTCGTGCTCGGCTGCGGTTTTCTCGAGCCCGGTATTGGGTACTTCGGCATCACCAATACGACCTCCGGCGTCGGCATCGTCTTCGTCAACGTGTTCATGGCGTTCATCGGCGGGGCACTTTCCTCGGCGGTGATCGCTTACCAGAAACACAAGCCGATCTACGTGTTCCTCGGGCCGATCGCCGGTTATGTATCCTGCACGGCGATATACGACATCGCCGCGCCCGGCGTGTGCTTCTTCATCGCGATGCTTGGGCCATGGCTGATGCGGCTGGTTACGCACCTTCTAAAGGAAGCCGATCTCGACGATCAAAAACTTGTGCCGGTCGCCCTCGGCCCGGCGATCTTGAGCGTACTCGCGGCGGGAATCGTGGGCGCCGGAGTGGCTCAGGGCGGAATGGCGGGTGCGACCGGCGAATACGCGTTCCAGCACGCGCATATCAGCTTCGGCATGCAGTGCCTAGGCCTGCTGGTCACCTTGGCGGTCGTCGGCGGGTCGGGACTCATTTTGGTGTTCGCGATCGAGAAGACAATCGGGTTGCGGGTGCCCGCGACCATAGAACAGGACGGCTTGGACCATTGGTATTGGAACGAATGGCGTAAGACACGAAAGATGCGCGTATCGCCGAAATCGTTGTCGGACTACGAAATACCGCGGAAGGCCTGAGTCATGAGCACAAAAAGGACGGTTCGAATCAACGTTAACGGGACGTTGTACGAAAGACAGGTGGAGCCGCGGATCCTGTTATCGGATTTCCTCCGGCACGAGTTGGGTCTGACCGGAACACACGTAGGCTGCGAGCACGGGGTGTGCGGCGCCTGCACGATCCACCTCGACGGCCAGCCGGTGCGCTCCTGTTTGACGTTCGCGGTTCAGGTGGACGGCAGAAAGATACGAACCGTGGAGTCGCTCGCATCTGCCGAGAACGTCACCGAGCGCAAGAACTCGATCGGAAACGTCGAAGAAGCACGCCCGAGCACGGAAGCGATGAGTGTTCTCCAAGCGGCGTTTTGGGAGCATCAGGGACTGCAGTGCGGTTTTTGCACGCCTGGGATCTTGATGACCATGGATGCCTTTCTAAATCAGAATCCCAATCCAACGCGAGAACAGGTACGTGAGGCGCTGTCGGGCCACATCTGCCGCTGCACCGGCTACCATGACATCGTGGACTCGGTGATGGCGGCGGCGGAAGTGAATCGTTCGTTGGCAAAAGAAGGCGCGTCGTCGCGGGATTTGCTGCGGCGCGCGTACATCGCCGAGTGACGCGGGCAGGGAGAAGACAGTGATATTTGAAGGCCAGGAAGCGTTCGGGTATGCGGTGAAAGACGTCTGGAGCGCTCTGCACGACGTCAAGATCCTCACGAAGGTCATTCCCGGATGCAAGTCGATGACCCCGACGGGTGATAATTCCTATGTTGTGACGCTATCGCTCGGTGTCGCTGCGGTCAAAGGGGAATACGAAGGAACTGTCAAAGTCACCGACGACCAGATGCTCGTGCACTACGTGATCGAGGGAAGCGGCAAAGGTGCGCCAGGGTTCGTGAAGCTGCGCATGGACTGCTGGTTCCAAAGCCAACCTGCCGGCACCTTGATGAAGTGGAAATGCGACGCCACGGTCGGCGGCCTGATCGCCAGCATCGGCGGCAAGGTACTGTCGGGAGTTTCCAAGTACATGGCTCAACAGTTTTTTCGATCGTTCAAGGATGAGCTGAAAGCCATCGCCACGCCGACGGGCGACGAATCGATGATCGTGATGACGCCGACGTCGCGCACAGCAATCGCGGCGAGCTCCGCCGAAGTGACCGCGGCAGACAAAAAAAACTGGCTGGCCAGGTTCTGGAACTCCCTATTGCATTTATTTTCGAGAAAATGATGTCCATTTCATTGCGTCCGAGTAATTTGTCATGAAGCCAGCCGCGTTTGACTATCATCGGGCCGACAATCTGCAGCACGCCTGCGAGTTGTTGTCCTCGTCCGGCGACGACTCCAAGATCCTGGCGGGCGGGCAATCACTGATTGCGATGATGAACTTTCGTCTCGCACGTCCGAAGGTGCTTATCGACGTCAGCAATATCGCCGACGGGAATCAGGTCCTCGATGAAGACGGAGGAATACGGATACGCGCAACCACGGTTCAGCGGTTTGTGGAAAACTCTGCGTCGGTGCAGCAACGGTTTCCGCTGCTTTGCAATGCGATCGAGCATGTCGCTCATTTTCAGATCCGCAACAAGGGAACGATCGGCGGCAACCTCGTCAACGCGGACCCCGCTTCCGAATTGCCGGCGATGTCGCTCGCGTTCGATGCGGAATTCGACATCATCAGTGTGGCGGGTCGGCGCACGGTCTCCGCCAGCGAGTTCTTTGTCACTTATTACACAACCGTGGTCGCGCCGAACGAGGTGCTCTCCTCGATTCGCTTTGCCGAACCTCCGAAGAACAGCGGTTGGGGGTTCCACGAAGTGGCGAGGCGCGCGGGCGACTATGCGCTCGCCGGGAGCTCGGCGATCGTCACGCTCGATGCGGCGGGCAAATGTACTAGAGCGCGAATCGCACTGTTCGGCGTTGCAGCCACTCCGGTGCGCGCCAAGGCTGCGGAGGATGTGTTGATCGGAGAGACCTATTCCGAGGATCTGTTGAAGGCTTCCGCACGAAATGTTCAATCCATACTCGATCCGGAAAGCGATGTGCACGTGACAGCGGACTATCGCCGCTCGGTTGCCGAGGTGCTTACGGTCCGAGCATTGGACGATGCGTTCCGGCGCGCAAAGGCGGTCCAATGAAACGCACTGACGAGACATATTGGAGACGACAGCAATGAGCAGCGTGCCGCGAATGAAGGGTGCGACGAAGCATATCGGCATCAGCCGCAAGCGTACCGAAGACCCGTTGATCCTCATGGGTAAGGCGAAGTACGTCGACGACATTTCGCTGCCTGGGCAGGTCGAGGTTGCATTCCTGAGAAGCAGCCATGCGCACGCCGACATCACCCGTGTTAACTTGGCGAAGGCCAAGGCGCATCCCGACTGCATCAAGATTGTGACCGCCGCCGAGATGGACGGCGGCTCGGTTACGTACTCGGATCACCAGGGGAATCTACAGCCCGTCGCAACGCCTTTCTTCGCGGGAGAGAAGGTCCGCTTCGTCGGAGAGATCATCGCGGCGGTGGTGGCGCCGACGCGCTACATCGCGGAGGACATCGTCGACCTCATCGAAGTCGAGTACGACCCGCTGCCGGTCATATTCGATGTCGAGGAAGCGATGAAGCCGGGCGCAGAGCTGGTTCACGAGGAGATCCTGGGCAATGTCTTCTTCAGTAATATCTTCAACAAAGGTGACATCGACAAGGCATTTCGCGAAGCCGACTTGATCGTCAGGGAGACGATCAACACGGGTCGGACTTCGGCGGCGCCGATGGAGACGCGCGGCGTGATCGCGCACTGGGAATGGGACGATACGCTGACGGTTTGGTCGTCGACCCAGACGCCCTATCCACTGCGCACGAACATAGCACGGTTTCTGCATTTCCCCGAACAGAACATCCGCGTGATCGCACCTCAAGTCGGTGGCGGATTTGGTCAGAAGGCGCATCTGTTCCCGGAAGAGTTCATCCTGCCGTGGATTTCGAAGGACATCCGTAAGCCGGTTAAATGGATCGAGGACCGGCGCGAGCATATGCTTGCGGCCGCGCAGGCCAAGCAGCAGACATTGCACATCGAATTGGCGATGAAGAAAGACGGGACGGTACTGGGGCTCAAAAACAAGGCGATTGGCGACTGCGGAGCCTATTCGATGTTTCCGTGGGGCGGCATCATCGAGCCGGCGGTTGGTAACACTGGCCTTCCCGGTGCATTCAATTTTCAGAATATCCAGTACGAGAGCTTCGCCGTACTGACGAACAAGATGTGTACGAGCGCGTATCGCGGGGTAGGCTGGTCCGCCGCGGTCTTCGCCCGGGAAATGGCCGTGACGAAGGCTGCTCTGCTGCTGAAAATCGACATTGCGGATATCTACTATCGGAACTTCATCAAGAAGGACGAGTTTCCGTTTCTGTCGGCGACCAACCAGACCTACGACAGCGGTGATTACCACCAGGTGCTGGATAAGTGTCTGGAAATGTCGGACTACCGCAAACTCAAGGCGCAGCCGCGCCTGCTGAAGAATGGGAGGCTAAGGGGAATCGGCATCAGTTTCTTCGTGGAGCCGACGGCATGGGGAAGCCGCGTCGCCGAGGAGAGCGGCTATCGCGGGATCACGACTCACGATTCGGCCACCGTCGAGATGGACCCGACCGGCACCGTGACAGTGAAGAGCGGCCAGTTCGGCCACGGGCAGGGGACCAAGACCACGATGGCGCAGGTAGCGGCCGAAACGCTCGGTGTTCGTTTCGAGGACGTCCGGGTGCTCGAAGGCGATACTGCAACCGGCTCCTACGGCATGGGAACGTTCGCGAGCCGCAGTGGTGTGATTGGTGGCGGCACGGTGATTCGCGCGGCGACTGACGTCCGGAACAAGTTGTTGAAGATCGCCGCGCACGTCATGGAAGCCAACGCCGCCGATCTCATCATCGATGAAGGCGTCGTGTACGTGAAGGGCTCGCCCGACCGCCACATGACGGTGCGCGAACTTGCGCACATCACCTATTTTGACCGCTTCCGCCGTCCGAATACCGACGAAGTCGAGCCCATTCTGAGCTCCAAACGGCATTATGATCCGCCTGAGACCTACGCGAACGGCTCGCATTGCGTCGTTATCGAACTGGACCCGCAAACCGGCAAGATTGACATCACGCGCATCGTTGCGGTCGAGGATTGCGGGGTGATGATCAACCCGCAAATCGTTGAGGGCCAGATGCGAGGCGGGATCGGGCAAGGCATCGGTATGGCCCTGCTTGAGTCTTTGGAATACGACAAGAACGGGCAATTGAACAATGCATCGTTCATGGATTTCCTCATGCCCAACGCCTGTACGCTTCCGGACATCGACTGCGCGCACATCGTGACCCCATCGCCTGTCACGGACGGTGGATTCAAGGGCTGCGGAGAAGCGGCGATGCTGTCGGTGCACTGTGCATTCGGCAATGCCGTGGCCGACGCTTTGTCCGTGTACGGCGTTCTGGTGCCGACCTCAACTCCGATCGGCCCTCAGCAGGTCATGAATCTGATTCGCAGCGCCAATGAGCAACGCTGAGCGCGCCAACGATTCGCGGCTTCGCCAAATATTCGATTCAAGGCCGAGCCGATGAACGCCCGCTACGACGAGATCATCGCCTCGTTGCGTGGTTGCGACTATGTCGCGGACACCGACATTGCGACCTCGCTGTTCCTCGCTGAGCACCTCGCCAAGCCGATTCTGATCGAAGGCGAGGCGGGGGTGGGCAAGACCGAGATCGCCAAGGTTCTCGCCAAGCTGAAGAATACCGAACTCATTCGGCTGCAGTGCTACGAAGGATTGGACTTCAACGCAGCGCTCTACGAATGGAATTACCAAAAGCAGATCATGAGCATCAGGCTCAATGAGTTGAAGGGCAACACTGAGCTGTCGATTGGCGATCTGTATTCCGGCGAATATCTGCTGCACCGGCCGATCCTGAAGGCGCTGCTGGCCAAACAGCGCACCGTTCTGCTGTTGGACGAAATCGACCGCGCGGACGAGGAATTCGAAGCGCTGCTGCTGGAGACGCTGGCCGAATATCAGCTCACGATCCCGGAATTCGGCACGATCCGGGCCGAGCATACCCCGTATATCATTTTGACTTCGAATCGCACGCGCGAGCTGACCGACGCGCTGCGGCGGCGTTGCTTGTATCTGTGGATCGCATACCCGAGTTTTCAGAAGGAGCTGGAGGTCATCCAGCTCAAGGTCCCCGCGATCGGCGAGGCTCTCGCGATCCAGGTGACGACGTTCGTGCAGGCGTTGCGGCGCGAAAAGCTCAACAAGGTGCCGGGTCTTTCCGAGGCGATCGACTGGGCCCGGGCGCTGCAGATTACCGGTGTGCGCGTTCTCGACCGGGCGGACGTGGAGAACACGGTGGGCGTGCTGCTCAAGGATCGCCAGGACGTCAAGACGTTCCGAGACACGCTGCTCGGGACTCTTCTGGAAAAGGTGAGCGGTGGCAACCGCCTCTGAGAACCTTCAAGTCACAACCGACTTTTCCCTGCGGCTCTGCGCATTGCTGCGTCAGAGCGGCGTCACGGTCGGCACGCAGCAAACCATCGCTTGTATGCAGGCCGTTCTGCTCCTCGAATCGTTCAACGAAGAGGAACTGAAGGGGGTCTACCGAGCGACCCTCATCAATCGCAAACAGGACCTGTACCAGTTGGACAGGGCCTATGACCTGTTGATGAAGGACTATCTGACGCCTCGGTCGGAGAACAAGGAGGCCGCGGAGCCGCACAATCGCCAGACGGTCATCGCCAAGACGCGTGAATATGCCGGCGCCATGGCGCGGAGCGAGGACGAGGATGAGCAGGTGCGGACGGAAGGGTATTCCGCTCGCGAGGTCAATCATCAGAAGGACTTTCGGCTCGTCAACCGGCGCAGCATGCTGGACTACGTCGACGAATTGGAACGTATCGCGAGACGCTACGCGACGATTGCGCGGCGCAAAACCAAGCGGGGGAAGCGGGGCGGGCGGGTCGATCTGCGGACGAGCATCCGCGAAAGCGTGAAATTCGACGGTGAGGTCATGAAGTTGCGCTTCAAGCACAAAGTGCCGACGCACTCGCGCTTCGTCGTTGTTTGCGACGTCAGCGGCTCGATGGAGATCTACGGTGTGTTCCTGCTGAATTTTCTCTACCATCTGCACCGATTGCGCAAGATCCGGGTTGAGAGCTTCGTGTTCAGCACCTACCTGCAGTCGTTGACGAAGGAGTTCCGCTCGAAGAACTTTCCGGAAATGCTGCGCAACGTGGCCGTGCATTTTACCGGCTGGTCGGGCGGCACCAAGATCGGCGCCGCAATCGAGTCGCTCAACGCGACCTTTGCGACGAGCGTCACTCCGAGGACGACCGTGATCATCATGAGCGACGGCTGGGACACGGGCGACATTGCGCTGTTGGACCAGGAAATGTTGCGCTTGCGCCGGCGTGCGAAATCCGTCATCTGGATCAATCCGCTCAAGGGCGACCTGGATTATGAACCCTTGGCCATGGGAATGGCGGCCGCCAGGCCGTATTGCGATCACTTCATTGCGGGGCATAATATCGAAAGTTTCGCCGAATTCGCGCGTTTGATAGGGCCTCGCGCCTAAAGCTTAGACCCCGGTTATCGCGCAACTTTTCGCTGAAATATTGATATTAGTTAGGTAATTAATTAATATTGGAGAACGATGTCGTCCACAGCTGAAAATCTGGAGATCTACGTTTGCATGAACGTCGACTGCAAGAGCCGCGGCTCGCAGGAAACGATCGACCGGCTCAAGGAGCAATTGCGCGAGCGCGGCATGGACCAGTTCTCGATCGAAGAAATCGTGTGCTTCTCGGCATGCAACGTAGGACCCAACGTGGTCATTCCATCCAAACGGTGCTGGCTAAGCGGCGTCACCAAGGACAAAGTGGAGGTGGTCATCGATTATCTCAATGGTGGAGCTGACGTGACGGAGCTTCAAAAGAGCAATGACCCGGTGCTTGACCAGATGATCTTCGAGATGATCGACGCAGGTCTTCTCGAAAAAGCGAACCCGACCTGAGGGGAGCGATTGATGGTCGCCATACTGACCCGATCCGAACGTTTGGAACCTGCGGGGTCGGTCGTTGCTGCGCCAGCGGTTCCCGTTTATTCGACCTGGACCCGTGTGCGCAGTGCGACGCCTCCGGAAAGTGTGATCGACATCATCCGTGAGGCCGGCCTGGTCGGAAAGGGCGGTGCCGGATTCCCTACGCATCGCAAGATGCGGCTGTTGTTCGAGCAGCCGGGGGCGAAGAAGTTCCTCGTACTGAACGGCAGCGAGCACGAGCCGGGCTCCTACAAGGATCGCCATTTGCTGGAGCAGTATCCACATACGGTGCTCGAAGGCGCGCTGATACTGGCGTATGCGGTCAAGGCAAGCGATGTAATCATCGCGATCAACGAATCGTTGCCCGATTGCGTCGAGCAATTCGCGGCCGCGCTGCGTGCGGCGCGAGACGCTGCGGTCGACTTCGCGGGCATCACGGTTGAGGTGCGCACCGTTCCGGACGTCTACATCGTCGGCGAGGAGACAGCGCTGCTCGAGGTGCTGGAGGGCCGTCAGGCGTTGCCTAGAAAGAAGCCGCCGTACCCAATCGAAAAGGGCATTCACGGTGCGCCGACGTTGGTCCAGAACATCGAGACTGCCGCTCACTTACCGTTCATCCTCGCGGCAGGCGCGGGCGCCTATCGGGCGCTGGGGATCAACGGCAAAGGTGTGACACTCTGCACCCTTGGATCGGAGTTCAAGCGACCGGGTATCTACGAAGTGCCGCTGGGAACGCCGATCCGGGAGATTCTGGTCGACTGGGGCGGCGGTCTGCAAGATGGCTCCCCGATCAAGGCCATCCAGCCGGGAGGGCCATCGTCGGGCTTTCTGGCGTCCGGCGACTTCGATTTACCACTGGACGCGGAAGTCTTGAAGCAGCATGGCTCGGCTCTCGGCTGCGCTGCGATTCGCGCCTACTCCGTCGATACCTGCATGGTGGGTGAGATATCGAAGATCATGCACTTCTTTGCGCAGGGGTCATGCGGTCAATGCCCGCGCTGCCGTATGGAGACCAATATGCTGGACACGATCGTACGTCGCGTGCTGAACGGCGGCGGCAATTGGCAACTGCTCGGACAGGTCGACAAGCTGATCGAGTTGGCGAAGGGCGAGGGGATATGTACCCTGATCGATATGCCGGTGGCGCCAATCAAGACTGGATTGACACTGTTTGCCGACGAGTTCCGAGCGCATATCGAGGGCCGCTGCTGCTTGTGCGCAGCGCGCGTTGTTCCCGCACCTAACGTTCACTAGGAAGCGATCACTTGCCGCACGCCAACGCCAAAGCCGCGCCGCTCAAGGGCATCAAGGTCCTGGAACTGGGATCACTGATCGCCGGGCCTTACGCCAGCGCGCTGCTGGCGCAGTTCGGCGCGGAAGTCATCAAGATCGAGTCGCCGCGCGATGGAGATCCCTTGCGTCAATGGCGCAAAGTGCACAACGGTACCTCGCTGTGGTGGTACTCGCAGAGCCGGAACAAGAAGTCGGTGACGCTCGATTTGAAGTCCGACGCCGCACGCGACATCGTCCATCGGCTCAGCGTAGGCTGCGACATCGTGATCGAGAATTTTCGGCCCGGCATGCTGGAGAAATGGGGCATCGGTTGGGAGCACCTTTCGAAGACCAATCCAAACCTCATCATGGTCCGGATCTCCGGTTACGGACAGACCGGACCCTATCGGGAGCGGCCGGGTTTCGCCGCGATCGCCGAGTGCATGGGGGGATTACGCTACGTTTCGGGATTTGCGGACCGGCCGCCGGTGCGGGTCGGCGTGAGTCTGGGCGACACGCTCGCGGGCCTCTACGGCACTATCGGGGCGCTGATGGCGATGCATCATCTCAAGGTCAATGGCGGCAAAGGTCAGTTCATCGACGTCGCGCTGTATGAATCGGTGTTCGCCATCATGGAAAGCCTAGTGCCGGAATATCAGATGTTAGGTCACATTCGCGAGCGGACCGGATCGGCGCTGCCCGGCATCTCGCCGTCCAATACCTACTTGAGTGCCGACGAGCAATACGTCGCGATCGCGGGTAACGGGGATGGAATTTTCAAGCGCCTGATGCGCACCATCGGTCGCGAGGATCTGGCCCAGGATCCGGAGCTCGCCGACAACGAAGGACGCACCAAGCACAACGCCATGCTGGACGCAGCGATTTCAGCATGGACCAAGCGTCACCCGCTGACGGAGATCCTCGCGGCTCTGGACGCGGCCGCCGTGCCAGCAGGCCGGGTCTATACGGTGGCCGACATCGTCGCCGACCCACATTACCGATCCCGGGATATGATCGAGCAGCATCGACTTCCCGACGGCGAGGCGATCGATCTGCCGGGAATCGTGCCGAAACTCAGCGAGACTCCCGGCAGGACCGAGTGGCTGGGACCGCCGCTCGGAGCGCACACGGCCGAGGTGCTCGCCTCGATCGGCATCGACGCGACGGAACTCGAGAAATTGCGATCGGCGGGCGTGGTCTGAGGCCAATGAATCCATGATGACATTTGGTGGCAAGCGGCTCCAGATCCAAGAAGTCTCGACGCGGGACGGCTTCCAGATCGAGCCGCGATTCATTCCGACGGATGAAAAGGTGGCACTGATCGACGCTCTGAGCCGTGCGGGCATCGCCAAGATCGAGGTCACCTCGTTCAGTTCGCCGCGTGCAATTCCCGCGTTGGCTGACGCCGAGCTGGTGCTGCAACGCATTGTCCGCGTGCCGGGGGTCGAATATTCCGCGCTCGTGCCCAATGTGCGCGGCTGCGCGCGGGCGCTGCAAGCGGACGTCGACGAGATCAACGTCGTCTTGTCGGCCAGCGAATCCCACAATCGCGCCAATCTGCGTATGGACTGCGAGCAGTCGCTCGCCGGCATACGCGAAATTGCGGCGCTCGCCCGTGGTCGAGTGCACCTCAACGTGTCGATTTCCACGGCGTTCGGCTGTCCGTTCGAGGGTGATATTGACAGTGCGCGGGTCATGCATTTGATCGAGCGCTTCCGGCAGATCGGTATCACGCGCATCTCGTTGTGCGACACGACCGGAGTGGCCAATCCGGCGCAGGTGCATCGATTGTGCGGCGAGGCGTTGGCTGCATGCCCGGACATCGCGTTCACCGCGCATTTTCACGACACACGTGCGATGGGACTGGCCAATGCGCTGGCTGCATTGGACGCCGGCATCGATCGGTTCGATGCCTCTCTCGGCGGACTGGGAGGCTGTCCATTCGCGCCTGGCGCGAGCGGCAACGTCTGTACAGAGGATATGGTCCACATGTTCAATGCGATGGGATACGAAACGGGCGTCGATCTGAAACGGTTGCTGGAGTTGGCGCGACGCTTGCCAGCGCTCGTCGGACACGATGTGCCCGGACAGGTCATGAAGGCGGGACCGTCGAGCCGCCGTTATCCGCTCCCCGAGCCGCAGCTCGGAAGCGGTTTCGTCTGCGAGCCGGCGGCATCGGTCGAACAAGCGCCGGACTCCCGCGACGCGCAGAGCTCCCGGTAATGAACCCGCGCACCTTATTCGACAAGTTATGGGAACGGCATGTCATCACCGAATCGGCCGACGGCACGGCACTCATCTATATCGATCGGCATTTTCTTCACGAAGTCCTGAGTCCGCAGGCGTTCGAGGGCCTGCGGCTCACGGGACGGAAGGTGTGGCGGCCGGAAACGTCGCTGGCGACGGCAGACCATAATGTGCCGACCACCGCGCGCAAGCTCGGGATCGCTGATCCGATGGCGCGCGCGCAAGTCGAGCAGCTCGCGCGCAATTGCGTGGACTTTTCGATCACTGAATTCGGACTCGACGATCAACGCCAAGGCATTATCCACGTCATCGGCCCCGAGCAAGGCGCGACGCTGCCGGGCATGAGCGTTGTGGCGGGGGATTCACATACCTGCACGCACGGGGCGTTCGCCGCCCTGGCATTCGGCATCGGCACCTCCGACGTCGAGCACGTGCTCGCGACGCAGAGCCTGTCGATGAAGAGAATGAAGCCAATGCAGGTCCGTGTCGACGGTCAGCTCGCGCGCGGAGTGACCGCGAAAGACCTGATCTTGTCCCTGATCGGAACCATCGGAACCTCTGGCGGCATCGGCTACGCCATCGAATTCCAAGGCAGCACCATCCTAGCGCTCAGCATGGAAGGCCGCATGACCTTATGCAACATGGCGATCGAGGCGGGAGCGCGCGTCGGATTGATCGCGGCCGACGAAACGACCATCGACTATCTGCGCGGTCGCCCCTATGTGCCGAGAGGCGCGCAATGGGACCGTGCCGTCGAGTACTGGCGCACGCTAAAAAGCGACGACAATGCATCTTTCGATCGCAGCATCGTCATCGATGCGAGTCAGGTGCAGCCGATGGTTACCTGGGGCACGTCGCCCGAAATGGTCGTGCCGGTCGACGGCTGCGTGCCCGACCCGGCGCAGGAGCCGAATGCATCCAAACGCAATGGCATGGTGCAGGCGCTGTCATACATGGGTCTACGCCCCGGCACGCTGATCGCCCAGATTCCGCTCGACAAGATCTTCATCGGCTCCTGCACCAATTCCCGGATTGGCGATTTGCGAGCGGCCGCGGCAATCGTGCGCGGCGGGCGGGTCGCCGCGTCGATTCGGCAGGCATTGGTCGTGCCCGGGTCTGGACTGGTCAAGGCCGAGGCCGAAGCGGAAGGCTTGGATCGGGTGTTCG
>JANMXS010000176.1:0-53435 GCA_031394335.1 Burkholderiales bacterium | reverse complement strand
GTAAGAAAGTTTCAACGTGGATTCTGCGTGGGTCTGCGTGGTCAGCATTTCTTTGACTTCGCGGGCTTTCATCAGCAGCCTGCGTGTATCGCCATGATCGGCCGAAGCAAGCCCCAATTGCTTTCGCCAATGCGCCCCAATCGCTTGGTCAAAATCATCACCACCCAACGACGAGTCACCGTTGGTCGCGAGCACTTCAAATACGCCCTTGGTCAGTTTCAGAATCGAAATATCAAAGGTACCGCCGCCAAGATCAAATATGGCGAAAGTGCCTTCGCTGGCGTTGTCGAGCCCGTAGGCAATCGCAGCAGCAGTGGGCTCGTTGAGCAGCCGCAGCACATTGAGGCCGGCCAGCCGGGCTGCATCCTTGGTCGCCTGACGCTGTGCGTCGTCGAAATATGCCGGCACCGTGATGACCGCGCCCACCAATTCGCCACCCAGCGCGGCTTCGGCCTGCACACGCAATACCTTGAGGATTTCAGCCGAGACATCGACCGGCGATTTCACGCCGGCGACGGTGTCTATTTTCACCATGCCCGGTGCGTCGATAAAGCGGTAGGGCAAGGCGCCGTATTTGGCCACGTCGGCAATACCGCGCCCCATGAAGCGCTTGACCGAGATGATGGTGTTTTCAGGATCGGTCGCCTGGGCTTCCTTGGCTGCGCGACCGACGATGACCCCACCATCCTTCGCGTAGCGGACCACCGATGGCAATAGCGCTTGGTCATCATGATCGCGCAATACTTCGGCTGCACCACTTTTGACTGTGGCGACCAGCGAATTGGTGGTGCCCAGATCGATACCTACCGCAAGCCGGTGCTGGTGCGGTGCAGTGGCTTCACCGGGTTCGGCAATTTGCAGAAGTGCCATTTCAAACCGCTTTCAAATGATTTAGCTCAGGCATCAACGGACTCGAATGCATCATCAATTTCTTCGCCCAACTTTTCGAGGAACCGCAATTTTCGCACTGTCAGTCGCGCAGCAGCCATGCCAGATGCTGTCGCGAGTTCTGTCGTCAATTGCGCAAACAGCCGCGCTTCATCGGCACGATGCTGACTGGCCAGCTCATCAAGTCGCACTTCATCGCGACCGCGACGTGCATCGACCACCGCCTCGCGCCATTCCATTTGCTGCATCAAAAAATCAACCGGCATCGCCGTGTTTGATTCCTCTTCCGTATCGATACCGTTAATCTTGAGCAGGTAACGCCCGCGATTGAGCGGTGACTTCAAGGTCTGGTAAGCCTCATTGGCACGCGTCGCCCACTGTGCAGCAAGACGTTTTTCGGCATCCGACGAAATGGTGAAGCGATCCGGATGCACTTCGCGCTGCACCTCGCGATATGCGCGATCCAGCGCCACGCCGTCGATGACAAATGCCACCGGCAAATTGAACAGCTCAAAATGATTTTTAGTGAAATCAGGATTCATCAGCTGCTGTAAAAATAAGCGGGGCGGATCGAGCCGCCCCGCATTTGCAAAATGCCGCATACCGTCAACGCGCAATGCTGAAACGTAGCGGTATTGGTTACAAGCTTAGACGTTGAACGACTCGCCGCAACCGCATTTGTCTTTCTCGTTCGGGTTGTTGAACTTGAACCCTTCGTTCAGCCCTTCGCGCGCAAAATCGAGTTCGGTGCCATCGATGTAGACCAGGCTTTTCGGATCAACAAACACTTTCACGCCATGACTTTCAAAGGCTTGGTCTTCCGGGCCCGCCGAATCGACAAACTCCAGCTTGTAGGCCATGCCCGAACAGCCGGTGGTACGCACGCCAAAGCGAACACCAACGCCCTTGCCGCGTTTGGCGAGGTAATTCTGCACATGCTCAGCAGCGCGATCAGTCAGGGTAATTGCCATGTCTATGCTGCCTTTGACTCGGCTGATGGTTCAACAGCGGCATGTTTGGATTTGTAATCCGCAATCGCGGCCTTGATCGCATCCTCAGCCAGGATCGAGCAGTGAATTTTCACTGGCGGCAAGGCAAGCTCTTCCGCGATCTGCGTATTCTTGATCTGGCCGGCCTGATCGATGGTCTTGCCCTTGACCCATTCGGTCACCAGCGAGGAAGACGCGATTGCAGAACCGCAGCCATAGGTTTTGAATTTGGCGTCCTGGATGATGCCATCCGCGCCAACCTTGATCTGCAGCTTCATCACGTCGCCGCAGGCGGGGGCGCCGACCATACCGGTCGCGACACCGTCTTCATCCTTGCCGAAAGAACCGACGTTACGCGGGTTCTCGTAGTGGTCAATAACTTTTGTGCTGTATGCCATGATCATTACTCCTGGTTTGCGGCCTTGGTTTGCTGCCTTGGCCTGCGGCTCACGCGCCGTGCTCGTAATATTAATGTGCTGCCCACTGTACTGAATTCAAGTCGACGCCATCCTTGAACATTTCCCACAGCGGCGACATATCGCGCAGCTTCTGGATACGTTCTTTCAACAGCTTGATGGCGAAATCGATATCGGCTTCGCTGGTAAAGCGGCCGATGGTAAAACGAATCGAGGAATGCGCAAGCTCATCATTGCGCCCCAGCGCACGCAACACATATGAGGGCTCCAGCGAGGCCGAAGTACACGCGGAGCCGGACGATACCGCCAGTTCCTTGATGCCCATGATCAGTGATTCGCCTTCGACGAAGTTGAAGCTCACGTTCAGATTGTGCGGCACGCGATGTTCGAGATCGCCATTGACGTAAATTTCTTCCATATCCTTGATGCCGGCCAGCAGACGATCGCGCAACATGCGGATGCGCTCGCCCTCTGCCGCCATCTCGAGGCGAGCCAGTCGGAAGGCTTCGCCCATGCCGACGATCTGGTGGGTGGCCAGCGTACCCGAGCGGAAGCCGCGCTCATGGCCGCCGCCGTGCATTTGCGCTTCGAGGCGCACGCGCGGCTTGCGGCGCACGAACAACGCACCGATGCCCTTGGGTCCGTAAGTCTTGTGTGCGCTGAAGCTCATCAAATCCACCTTCAGCGTCTGCAGATCGATCACCACCTTGCCGGTTGCCTGCGCTGCATCAACGTGGAAAATAATGCCTCGCTCGCGGCAAATCGCGCCGATCTCCTCGATCGGCTGGATCACGCCAATTTCGTTATTGACGTACAGGATCGAGACCAGGATGGTGTCCGGGCGCAAGGCCGCCTTGAACACTTCCATATCGACCAGGCCGTTGTCCTTGACGTCGAGATAGGTAGCCGAAAAGCCCTGGCGTTCAAGTTCGCGGAACGTGTCGAGCGTGGCCTTGTGCTCGGTCTTGAGCGTGATCAGATGCTTGCCCTTGGTCTGGTAAAAATTGGCCGCGCCCTTGACCGCGAGATTAATCGACTCGGTGGCGCCCGAGGTCCAGACGATTTCCTTCTCGTCGCAATTCACCAGTTTGGCGACTTCATTGCGCGCGTTCTCGACCGCCTCTTCAGCGGTCCAGCCATAGCTGTGGCTGCGTGATGCCGGGTTGCCATACATCTCGGTCAGGTAGGGACTCATTTTTTGCGCGACGCGCGGGTCCACCGGCGTGGTCGCTGAATAATCCAGATAAATCGGCTGTTTCATGGTCATTCCATTCAATGCGGCCGTTGCCGCGGGTTTGCCGAATACTTGCGCTTCTATAACCAGCCGCTCAGGCGACGACGACCGGTGTCGCCATTGCGCGTCCACGCATCGGCGGCGACGATAATTTCACCACACTGGCAGTGGCCACCGTGGTCTGTGTTTGCTGTTTCCGGATCAGGTCGGCAAGCGTGACGCCACCGAGGTAATTGAGCACCGTATCGTTCAGGCTTTCCCACAAATCATGGGTCATGCAGCGCTGGTCGCCCAGGCAGTTGTCCTTGCCTTCACACTGGCGTGAGTCGATCGGTTCTTCAACTGCCAGAATGATGTCGGCAACAGTTAATTGGCCCACCGGGCGCGCCAGATTATAGCCACCGCCGGGGCCACGCACGCTGTCCACCAGCCTGCCGCGACGCAGTTTGCCGAACAATTGTTCCAGATAGGAAAGCGAAATTTTCTGGCGCTCGCTGATATTCGACAAGGTCACCGGGCCGTGGTCCGAGTGCAGCGCCAGATCGAGCATTGCGGTCACCGCAAAGCGACCTTTGGTGGTCAAACGCATATCGAACTCCTCGAAAAAAGTGGTTGTGGGGGTGGTCAAACAAGGGCTGAAAAATACACCGCCAGCAATCCCGACTAAACAACTCAAGTATAGTAAACCCGAGTGGATCAGTCAACTATATTTAAGTGGAATTCGTATCTGCCCAAGCAAGGCCATGGCAGCGGAAATCATCCATAAAAAAGTGAAACTCAAGCATTGGCGCGCTTTTTCGAGCATTTATGCTCCGAAATGCCCGCCAATGCTAGGGTTTGCCTTTTTCACGCTTCTCCAGTTCGCTCAGGCGTTGGAGCAGTTCGGCCAGGATTGCATCGCTTTTGTCCGAACGGCCAGCCAGCGTTTTAAGGATGGCACTGAGCGGGTCATTCTCATTGGTGGTGACCGCATAGGCTGAAAATGCCTCGCCGGCTGCCCCATGCGGCAGGCCCTCCACTTCTCGCGCCGGAATGCCAACCACGGTCGCGCCGGGCGGCACCGCTTTCACCACCACCGAGTTGGAGCCGACCTTGGCGCCTTCACCGACCGTGAACGGCCCCAGAATCTTGGCGCCGGCACCGACGGTGACGCCGCGCGCCAGCGTCGGATGCCGTTTGCCCTTGGTCCAGGCGGTTCCGCCCAAGGTCACGCCGTGGTACAGCGTGCAGTCATCGCCGATTTCGGCGGTCTCGCCGATCACCACGCCCATGCCGTGATCGATGAACACGCGGCGACCGATAGTCGCGCCGGGGTGAATTTCCACACCAGTAAAAAATCGACCGAAATGCGACATCAATCGCGCCAGCCATTTGAGGCCGATATTCCATAGCCGATGCGAGATCGCACGGTGCAGCCACAGGGCGTGAAAGCCAGGGTAGCAGGTCAGCACCTCCCACCAGTTGCGGGCAGCCGGATCGCGCGCATAAACGCAATCGATATCTTCTCTAAGTCGGGTAAACATGCGTCATTCCAGGAGTTGATTGTTACGTTTATTGGGGACGGGGCGCGGCGCTTGCAGCGCCGCCAGCAAGCCTCGAAAAATCGCCACTTCTTCGGGCTCCAGACGCGCACGTGTGAACAGGCGCTGCATGCGCGTCATGAATTTCTTCGGTGAGTTGGGGGCGAGAAAGCCGCATTCAACAGCGACAGTCTCGAGGTGGCGCAGGAAGTGCTCCACTTCACCGCTGGTAGCTGCCGGACGCTCGGGGTGATCTTCAACCGCGAACGCGCCCGCCTGCATCATCACCTCATACGCCGCCACTTGCACCGATTGCGAGACATTCAGCGAGGAGTACTCGGGATTGGACGGAATCGTTGCCGACAACTGACAGCGATCGACGTCCTCATTGGCAAGACACATCGCTTCATTGCCGAATACCAGGGCCACCGGCGCACTGCGAACCTGCGCCGCTTGTTGCAAGGCACGGCCCACCGCTTCACGCAGCGGCACGATCGGGTGCGACAGCTCGCGGCGTCGCGCGGTAAACGCCACCGCGAACGAGGTATCGGCTAGCGCTTCCTGCAAGCTCGCTACCACCCGCGCATTGGCCAGCACGTCGGTGGCGCCGGAGGCCAGCGCGATGGCATTGGGTTGGCTGAGGACATCGGCCATTTTGGGCGCCACCAGTACCAGATCGCCGAGCCCCATGGTTTTCATCGCGCGCGCCGCACTGCCGACATTGCCAGGATGTGAGGTTTCCACCATCACGATACGGACGCGGCGGTGCAAAGAAGTAAGCGAATCAGAAGTTGGGGGAGACTCGACAGGGTCATTCATATTAAAATGCGGTTTCAATCCGCTCTTTGTGAAAATTTGCCATGCATCCAATGCTTAACGTCGCCGTCAAGGCGGCCCGCCGCGCGGGCGCCATCATCAACCGCGCAACCAATGACCTCGACAAACTCACCGTCGAGCGCAAGGGCCCCAGCGATTTCGTCTCCGAAGTCGACCGAGCCGCCGAAAACACCATCATCGACACGATCCGCGAAAGCTATCCCCAGCATAGCATTCTGGCCGAAGAATCCGGTGCCTCGGTCACCTCGGCGGAATCGGAATACCAGTGGATCATCGATCCGCTCGACGGCACCACCAATTTCCTGCATGGCTTTCCCCAGTACTGCGTATCGATCGCGCTGTCGGTCAAGGGCGTGGTCTCGCACGGCGTCATCTTCGACCCCACGCGCAACGATCTGTTCACCGCCTCGCGTGGCGGCGGGGCGTTTCTGAATGAACGGCGCATCCGTGTTTCCAAGGTCATCAATTTGAAAGACGGCCTGATCGGCACTGGTTTCCCGTACAAGGAATTCGACAAGTTCGATAAATATCTGGCGATGTTCAAGGAGATCACGCAAAAATCAGCCGGCATTCGCCGCCCGGGCGCCGCCGCGCTCGATCTCGCCTATGTCGCCTGCGGACGATTCGACGGCTTCTGGGAAATGGGCCTGAGCCCCTGGGATGTTGCGGCTGGCGGCCTGATGATTCTGGAGGCTGGCGGGCTCATCACCGACTTCAACGGCGATGGTGCTTATCTCGAATCCGGCAGCGTGGTCGCCGGTACGCCCAAGCTGTTCCCGCAGTTGCTGCAAATCGTGCAAGCACACCAGAAAAAATAAGGCAGGGGCTACGCCATGCATCGTGTCGTGATCGTCGGTGGCGGAGCGGGCGGGCTCGAACTGGCCACCCGCCTCGGCGACAAACTTGGAAAATCCGGCAAAGCCGCGATCACCTTGATTGATCGCAGCCGCACGCATTTGTGGAAGCCACTGCTGCATGAAGTGGCCGCCGGCAGCATGGATATTCATGCGCATCAGCTCGATTATCTGGCGCAGGCGCGCTGGCATCACTTCACCTTTTCACTGGGCGCGATGCAGACCGTCGATCGTGCCGCACGCCAGGTGATTGTTGCCGCAGTGCACGATGAAACCGGCGAGATGATTCTGCCGGAGCGACGCATCGCTTATGACACCCTGGTGATCGCGATCGGCAGCCAATGCAACGATTTCGGCACCCCCGGTGTTGCCGATCACGCCTTCACGCTCGATGGCGCTTGGGAAGCCAATTTGCTGCATCGACGCCTGGTCAATGCCTGCTTTCGCGCCAACTTTGCCAACGATAAACGTGTGATCCGTATCGGCATCATCGGCGCGGGCGCCACCGGCGTCGAACTGGCGGCGGAATTGCACAACACGGTGCGCGTGCTAACCGGTTACGGGCTCGGCAATTTCGATCCGGAACATCAGATCAAGGTCAGCGTGATCGAAGCGGGCCCGCGCATTTTGGCCGGGTTGCCGGAGTACATGGCAGAAGCGACGCACGACATCCTTACCGGCCTTGAAATCGATGTGCTGTGCAACGAAAAGGTGGTTGCAGTAACGCCGACCTCGATTGAAACCGCCGCCGGCAAATCGCTGCCAACCGATTTCGCCATCTGGGCGGCGGGTATCAAGTGCGCGGAAGTGCTGAAAGATCTGGCCGGCCTTGAAAGCAACCGCATCAACCAGCTGGTTGTGCTGCCGACGCTGCAAACCACGCGCGATGAAAATATTTTCGCGCTCGGCGACTGTGCCGCCTGCGTGTGGAAACAGGATGGCTGCACCGTGCGGATGGTGCCGCCGCGCGCGCAATCGGCACACCAACAGTCCAACCATTTGGTGAAGACGGTGATGCGCCACATCAAGGGCCAAGCGCCGGCGGCATTCCAGTATCGCGACTTCGGCTCGCTAGTCTCGCTCGGCCGCTACAGCTCGGTCGGCACGCTGATGGGTTTTGCCGCACGCGGCAGCGTGCGCGTCGAGGGCTTGATGGCCAAACTGTTCTACATGTCGCTTTACAAGCTGCACCTGTGGGCGCTGCACGGCTTCTGGCGCATGGCACTCGATACACTGGCGCGCATCATCAGGCGGCAGACCGAACCACGGGTAAAATTGCACTGATGCGTGACACCGTATGAATGCAAAAGATAAAGCCATCGGTACGCACACCCCGATGATGCAGCAGTATCTCGCCATCAAAGCCGAGCACCCGGATACCCTGGTGCTGTACCGCATGGGCGATTTTTACGAGCTGTTTTTCGGCGATGCGGTGAAGGCCGCAAAGTTGCTCGATATCACCCTGACCCAGCGCGGCCAGTCGGCGGGCACGCCGATCAAGATGGCGGGCGTGCCGTTCCATGCCATCGAGGGATATCTTTCCAAGCTGGTCAGGCTTGGCGAATCAGCGGTGATCGTTGAACAGGTAAGCGAAGTTACCGGCAAAGGACCGGTAGAGCGAGCCGTGACGCGCATCATCACGCCAGGCACCTTGACCGATAGCGCATTGATGCCGGATGCGCGCGATGTGCTGATCGTGGCTGCATTCCAGCAGGGTGAAAAAATGGGCATTGCCGCACTCTCGCTGGCCAGCGGTCGCTTTCGGATTCTGGAAACGGCAGCCGCACAGCTCGGCGCGGAGCTGGAGCGCCTGCAGCCCGCTGAATTGGTGGTAGCCGATAGCTTCGCAGGGACGTTGAATCATGCGGCCATCAAACGACTGGCGGACTGGCAGTTCGATGCCGACTCCGCCGCCAAGCTGCTGGCCAAACAGTTCGGCACCAAGGATCTGCTGGGCTTCGGCTGTGAAGGCATGGATTGCGCCATCGCTGCTGCCGGCGCATTGCTCCACTATGTGCAACAAACCCAGCGCGTGGCGCTGCCGCATATCAGCGGCCTTGCCGTTGAACGTGACGATGAGTTCATTCGCATGGATGCGGCCACGCGCCGCAATCTCGAAATCTCGGAAACCATCAATCGCGATGCTGCACCGACCCTGTTCTCCTTACTCAACACCACGGTCACCAGCATGGGCGCGCGCCTGCTGCGCGACTGGTTGCATCATCCGCTGCGCGATCGTGGCGCCATCGTGGCGCGCCTCGATGCGAGCATGGCGCTGGCGCCGCTGATCGCCGATATTCGCGCCACTATCGGCGACTGGGCCGATATCGAACGCATCGTCACGCGCATCGCGTTGCGCACCGCGCGACCCCGCGATTTGTCCGCACTGCGCCATGCGCTCTCCACCTTGCCGGCACTCCACGAAAAAGTGGCATCTGCCCAAACTCCAGTACTGGCGCGGCTTCTGGAAGCATGTGCCCCGAAAGCCAGTATCCACGGGCTTCTTCAGGCATCGATCAAGGATGAGCCGTCGATCACGACGCGTGATGGTGGCGTGATTCGCGATGGCTTCAACGCCGAACTCGATGAGCTGCGCGGCCTGCAATCGAATGCCAGCGGGTTTTTGCTGGAGCTGGAAGCGCGCGAACGCGCTCGTACCGGCATCGCCAATCTGCGTGTCGAATATAACAAGGTTCATGGTTTCTATATCGAGATCACGCAAGGCCAACTGGACAAGACGCCGGACGATTACCGGCGCCGGCAGACCCTGAAAAATGCCGAGCGTTTCATCACCCCTGAGTTGAAGGCATTCGAAGACAAGGCGCTGTCGGCCGGGGACCGTGCGCTGGCCAAGGAAAAACAGCTCTACGAAGAAGTTCTCGATGCCCTGCTCCCGCACGTCGGCGAATTGCACGCGCTGGCCAGAGCCGCCGCCGAGCTCGATGTGCTCTGCGCCAATGCCGCCAATGCGCGCGAGTTCAACCTGGTAGCACCGCAGTTTGTTACCGATGACCGCGTCCACATCGAAGCAGGCCGCCATTTAGTGGTGGAAAGCCAGGTACAAAGTTTTATCGCCAATGATTGCGAGCTGTCGCGCTCGCGCCAGTTGTTGTTGATCACCGGCCCCAATATGGGTGGCAAGTCGACCTATATGCGTCAGGTCGCGCAGATTGTGCTGCTCGCGCATACCGGTTCCTTCGTGCCGGCGAAAGTTGCCGAGATAGGGCAAATCGACGCGATCATGACGCGCATCGGCGCATCGGACGATCTTGCCGGCGGTCGCTCCACCTTCATGGTGGAGATGACTGAGGCGGCCACCATCCTCAACAACGCCAGCAAAAACAGCCTGGTGCTGATTGATGAAATTGGTCGCGGCACCTCGACCTTCGACGGCCTGTCGCTGGCCTATGCCATCGCCCGCCACCTGGCGGAATCGACGCGCTGCTATTGCCTGTTCGCCACCCACTACTTCGAACTCACGCGCCTCAACGCAGAGTTGCCGAATCTGGCAAACGTGCATCTGGACGCGGTGGAAATGAAAGACAAGATCGTATTCCTGCACAAGGTTGAACCAGGCCCGGCTAATCAGAGTTATGGCTTGCAAGTTGCACAGCTTGCCGGCGTGCCGAAATCGATTGTGCGCATCGCCCGAAAACAGCTGGGCGAATTGGAGCAGAACCAGGCAGGACGCCATCCACAGGGCGATTTGTTCTCGAACGCCGCGCCAGTGCTGGAGTCTGTTCACCCGGCAATCGAAGAACTCGCCGAATTGAATCCCGACGAGATGTCGCCCAAGGAAGCGCTGGACGCGCTCTATCGCCTGAAAAATTTATCACAAAGTTGATCGATACTCATGCCAACAATTATTGTTCGCCTTGCTTTTATTTCTATTGTTTGCGGCCTCGCTGCCTGCACGACCCGCCCCCCGGACGCCAAGCGCTTTTCCTTCGCTTTTATCGGCGACCAGCAATACACAGCGTACGAGGAACGGCAATTCCCCGATCTGCTCAACGCCATCAGCCGCGAAGACCTCAAGTTCGTGGTGCACGTCGGCGACTTCAAGGCGGGTGGAAACGCGCCATGCACCACCGCACTGTATGAGCGGCGTCTTGCCGAATTCAATCAGTCACGCCACCCGTTCGTTTACACCCCGGGCGACAACGACTGGGTCGACTGCCGGCGTCCCAGCAATGGTCAGTTCGATCCATTGGAACGACTGGAAAAGCTGCGCGATATTTTCTTTGCCAGCCCGCAATCGATCGGACGCAACAGAATGGCGGTGACACGTGAAGCCGATGTGTTTGCAAGCGATCCGGTACAGTCACGCTACCGCGAAAACATGATGTGGACCGAGGGCGAACAAAATGGCGCTGGCTTGGTGTTTGCCACCGTCAACATCCAGGGCAGCAACGATAACAAGGGCTTTGATGCCAACAATGACCGCGAACATGCCGAGCGCACCCGCGCCAATATCGCCTGGCTGAAACTGGCCATGGAACGTGCCAGTGGCAAGGACTTTGTCGGCTTGGCGATTTTCCTGCAAGCCAATCCGGGCTTCGAGGAAGATCCCAAGTCAGTCCGGCTAAGCGGCCATCGCGAATTCCTTGAGGCCTTCGAAGCTGCTGCCGCGCAGTTTGGCAAGCCCATTCTGTTTGCGCATGGCGATACGCATCTGTTCCGCATTGATCGGCCCTACCGCAGCCCGCTGGACAAGCGCTCGCTTAACAATGTCACACGTGTCGAATGTTATGGCAGCCCGTTTGTGAACTGGGTGCGCATCACGGTTGATGGCAGCAATCACGCACAGCCCTTCATTATCGAATCGGGAAACTACGTCCCCACCGGCAACTAGACGTTACTTAGTGATGAACGCCGTGGGCGCCATGCACATGGCCGTGTGACAGTTCTTCCGCAGTGGCCGCGCGCACATCTTCCACCTTGCAACTGAAGATGAGGCGCTCACCGGCTAGCGGATGATTGCCGTCGATCACCACCTGTCCATCGGCAATATTGGTGACGGTATAGACCACCCAGCGGTCATCATCTTCGCCCGGCGGCAGGCCTTCAAACTGCATGCCCACTTCCACATTGGCGGGGAACACCGCCTTGGGCTCGATGCGAATCAGATTTTCGTCGTAATCGCCGAACGCGTCTTCGGGTTCCAGCGAGATCTTTAATTCCTCGCCTGCCGATTTTCCGGCAAGACCGGCTTCGACCAGCGGGAAAATGCCGCCGTGGCTACCGTGAATGTAGGCGAGCTGTGTGCCCGCCTCTTCAAGTATGTTGCCATCGCTGTCTGAAAGTTGATATGAAAGAGTAACTACGGAGTTCTGGCTAATGACCATGTATTTGTCGCACTATTTTCAGGACTTCTGCGACATGCTCGCGGGGATTCATGTCGCGAAGAATGTTGCGCAGCACACCTTTTTTATCAATCACAAATGTGCAGCGTTTAACGCCCGTCTGCACACTCCCATTCACTGCCTGTTCCATCATCACTTCATATTTTCGCGATACCTCGCAGTCCATATCGGACAGCAGCCGCACCGAGATGCCATGCTTGTCGCAAAATTCTTCATGCACCATGCAGTCATCGCGCGAAACACCCATCACCACCGTGTCGCAATCGTCAAAATCTGTCTCGTGATCCGAAAAATCCAGTGCCTCACGGGTACATACGGGCGTGCCATCTTTTGGGTAGAAATAGAGGACAACGTTCTTCTTGCCGCGAAAGCTGGAAAGCTGGATCATTTCCATGCTCGCGTCAGGGAGTTCAAATGAAGGCGCTGTTGAACCTACCTGTAACATTGTCGTTTAATTCATCGAGTGGATTGAGATAAACACAAATGCAACAATTGCAAACTCCGGTTATTAGTGAGTCCGGATTGATCGAATCATAACGCATTTCCATTTTTGTTTTGCAACTGCCCGCGCACATGAAAAATAATCAACCTCTGACCATCCTCAACGGCCTCAGTGCAAAGCAATTTTTGCGCGACTACTGGCAAAAGAAACCCCTGCTGGTGCGCCACGCGGTCGCGGGCTTTATCGAACCCCTCAACGTCGCGGAAATACTCGAGCTCGCCGGTCGCGAGGAAGCCGAGAGCCGCCTCATTACCCGCCGTGGTCGCGAATGGGACATGCAGCACGGCCCGTTTTCGCGCAAGGCCTTGCGTACGGCGGCAGATTCTCGATGGACAGTGCTGGTACAGGATACCCAGCATTTCTCGGTTGAGGCGCATCAGTTGCTGAAAGAATTCGCCTTCATCCCCTATGCGCGCATCGACGATCTGATGGTGAGCTACGCGGTCAAAGGCGGCGGTGTGGGCCCGCATTTTGATTCCTATGACGTATTTTTGCTGCAAGGCAAAGGCAAACGTCGCTGGCAGATTTCAGCACAGACCGACCTGCGCCTGAAGCCAGGCATGCCCCTAAAAATTCTTTCGCATTTCAAAGCCGAGGCCGAGTGGGTGCTCGAGAGCGGCGATATGCTGTATCTGCCGCCGGGTTATGCACATAACGGCATTGCCGAGACCGATTGCACCACATGGTCGATCGGCTTTCGCGCACCGTCCAATCAGGAACTGTCGGTGGCGTTCCTGGATTTTTTGCGCGATGAGCTCGCGCTTGATGGCCTCTATGCTGACGCCGACCTGGCCGCCACCCGTCACCCGGGGCAGATTGACCGGGCAATGGAAAGACGTGTTGCCAGCCTGCTCGGCGACTTGCGCGATGCAGCGCACGACACCGCTTGCTTGCGTCGTTTTATCGGCTGCTATTTCACCGAGCCGAAGGCGCATGTGTTTTTCGACCCGCCGGACGCATTGTTGGGAGTGCGCGCATTCCGCAGCGCCATTCAGAAGCGCGGCATCGAGCTGGATTTGCGTACACGCCTGCTTTACGACGCCGCAGGCAAGCAGTTCTACGTCAACGGCGAGTACATCAATGCAGCAGGTTTTGCTGCGGCTGACATCGCGCTGTGGCAAAAACTTGCAGACGAACGGGTGCTGTTATTGCCTCGACTGACATCCGCGACCGATAATGCCATTGAGCGCCTGCATGCAGCGTATTGCGATGGTTATCTGCATCTCAACGAGAAGACGTTGTGAACGGTGGAACATATGAACAACAATCCTGGCGCTGACACGGTTTACCGGATGATGGACAGCAAGGTCGAGGCAAGCGACGCCATTGACGAAGTTCTGGCTTGCGCCAAAACCGAAATCCGCATCTTTGACAGCACGCCGGCTACTCTGCGCGAGCGCGACTTCGGGCGTCCGGCATGCATCGATCGCTTGAGGCAGCTGTTGATTGCAAATCGCCAGCACCGCCTGCGCATCGTGCTGCAAGAAACCCGGGGGATCGAAAGCGAGTTGCCGCGATTGCTGAACCTGCTGGCCCTGCTGTCAGCACAAATCCAGATTCACCGCTGCACAGCCTCGGCGCGTGACGCCCGGGACGTGATGATCATCGCCGACGATGCGCATTTCTGGCGCAAGCCGTATTTTGAACACCCGCGCTCGATCCTGACACTGCGTGACCCGACGGCAACACAGCCGTTTGTCGATCGCTTCGAGGAAATCTGGCTAAACTCCGAACCGGCATTCAGTGGCGGTACGGCGGGGTTGTGAACGCCCGCCCAAGTGCTGATTTCCAACGATTATTGTGCACCGCGGCAAATCGATGCTATACTTTACAGTCGGTCAATCAGCTTGACGGCAGGCTCAAAGAACTTGTGGTTAAAAGTTCCACGAGGGCTGGCAAGCCGTCTAGCCGATAAAAATTTTTGATCAAAATTTTTTCAAATTATTCATCAAGGGAAGTTACATGAACAAGTCTATCCTCATCGCAGCAATGGTTGCAATTGGTCTGGCTGCTTGCAGCAAAGAAGCACCGAAAGTCGAAGCACCGAAAGTCGAAGCCGTTGTTGCTCCTGCCGCCCCGGTCGTTGAAGCGGCCAAAGACGCTGCTGGCGCCGCTGTTGACGCCGCCAAAGACGCTGCTGGCAAGACCGTTGATGCTGCCAAAGATGCTGCTGCCAAATCGGTTGACGCTGCCAAAGCAGCTGTACCTGCACCCGCTGCAAAAGAAGCCCCGAAGAAATAATTCTTCGCTAGCAGTTGCTGTAAAAGAAACGCCGACCCTCTTGGTCGGCGTTTTTGTTTGACAGCCCTGAACAGGGCTTTGGCCTCTCAGGCCAGGCCTAGATATCGCGCCACGCAAAGCCCGCGTCCTGTGCGGCAATGCCAATCCATTCCGCTTCACAACCCAGCGCAGCTGCCAACGCCTCCCGCGCCAGTTCCGGCAGATTGTTCGACCGTGACAAATGCGCAGCAATAACATGCTTGAGCTTTGAGCAGTCGATGCGACGCAACAGTGCCGCCGCCGTCTCGTTATCGAGATGTCCGAACTTTCCCGCCACCCGCTTTTTTAGGCTCGCCGGGTAAGCGCTGTTCATCAGCATGTCCAGATCATGGTTGCACTCAAGTACCAGCGCATGACAGCCGGACAGGGTTTCCTCGATATGCGCGGTCAGGGTACCGGTGTCGGTCAGCACGCCGAGGCGCACTGCGCCATCCGAAAACACGTACTGCACCGGCTCGTAGGCATCATGAGGCACGTAATACGGCGTCACGGCGATATGGCCAATCGAGAACGATTCATGCGGATCAACATAATGAATCAACGCCGCCGGCAGCGAGTTTTCGCGCAACAACTTTGCAGTGCCGTGCGTAAGCCACACCGGGATCGAATGCTTGCGTGCAAATCGCGCCACACCACCAATATGGTCAGAGTGCTCATGCGTGACGACAATTCCGTCCAGATCCGCGGGCACAAGATCGGCACGCGCGAGCCGCAGTTCGGTTTCGGCAAGACCAAATCCACAATCCATCATCAGTCGTGTGGCAGACGTTCCAGCGCTGGCGCCGACTTCAACCACGAGTGCGTTGCCTTCACTGCCACTACCGAGCGAGGTGAACCTCATTGGCGTGCTGTCCCATCAAAAATAAGACGGGCTCGCCGCGAAGACGAGCCCGAATGTGCATCAAATCGTCAGCGTTGAACGCTACCGCTTCGCGCGCTACTTCAACTGTTCAAGCAACAAGGAAAGGATGCGCTTGGCGGTAGAAGAATTATCCGTCTTGCCGTCCGCCGTCTGCACTTCCACATTGGTGATGCCTGCCGATTCGGCCACGAAAATGCGGTACTGCGGTTTGGCTGGCTCATCCTTCTTCCAGAACGCAAGCTTGTCGAGGAAACCGCCGCTGGATTTGGCTTCAGCATCCGGATCGATATAGCGCACGAAGAACAGGCCCTTCGAACGGTCGCGGTCTTCGACAGTGAAACCGGTGCGGTCAAGTGCCAGCCCGACGCGACGCCAGGCGCGGTCGAAAGCTTCGCTGATTTGCAGCGCGCCACCCTTCTCCTTGTCGTAAGTCGCACGGGGCGCGCTTGCGCTTGCCGGCGCCGTTGTCGCAGCAGCGATCGCATTAGCCTTGTCCGGTGCATAGCCAAATTTGACCATCATGCGCGCCATCATTTCGACTTCCAGCTCGTGATCGGCAGGACGGTTCTGCCAGGCAGTCGACGATTTATCGGCGCCGGTATAAACCTCCTCCACACCACGATGGCTGACGTAGATTTCGGTTGTCCCTGGTTCTGCGCCGGCTTCAAGGCGCGTGCGAAACTTGTCGCGCTCTCCGGTGGAGTACAAACCGTCAAACACGCGTCCGATAGTGTTGCGAATGAAATCCTCCGGAATCTTCGAGCGGTTCTCGGCCCAGTCGGTTTCGATAATGCCCACTTCCGGCGTCTCGCGTTTGATCGTAAACCCGGCTTCCTTCCAGAAATCCTTGACCATCGGCCACAGTTTTTCCGGCGTCGCCTTCACCACCAGCCAACGCTGATCTCCGGCACGCACGATGCGCGCATTGTCGATCTTCGGCAGCACTGCTGTGGTACCGCTGGCCGGCGCCGCGCCGCGCTCTCGGTTGTAGGCGGAAAAAGTGGTTGCCTTGCCATCCGGGATGACGTAACGATCATCGACCGTCGGCGAGGTTAAATCGGGCGGAATCTCCAGGGACGGAATCTTGTTGCCCTGCGAGCGATAGTCAGCATTCTTGTTGGGGCCGAACGCGCTGCAGCCTGCAAGCAGCAAGCCCGCCAGCGCAGCCGTGGTAACTGATTTGAACGTCAACATTAGGCCGTTTCCTTTGCGTGATCGAGAATGCCCGCCTGGCGCATGGCCGCGCGCAGTGGTGCATGAAATTGCGGTTGAAATGGCGTCAGCGGCAGGCGGATACCCGCCTCGATAAGTCCCATCTGCTGAAGCGCCCATTTGACCGGTATGGGGTTGGACTCCAAAAACAGCTGGTTGTGCAATCCGAGCAGACGATTATTGATTTCGATGGCCTTGGCGCGCTCGTTTTTAAGGGCTGCGACGCACATTTCGTGCATCAATCGTGGTGCGACATTGGCCGTCACCGAGATGGCGCCATGGGCGCCCAGCTGCAGCAGCGCCAGCGTGGTGACGTCATCGCCGCTATAGAGCGCAAAATTGCTCTTGCGGCTGGCAGGTATGCGCTGCAGCAAATCGGCACCGCGCGCCATGCTGCCGGTAGCATCCTTGAGACCGACAATATTCGGGATTTCGGCCAGACGCAGAGTGGCATCATTGCCCAAATCCGCGACCGTACGGCCCGGCACGTTATACAGAATGATGGGCAGGTCCACCGCCTCGGCGATAGCACGGAAGTGCCGGTACAGGCCTTCCTGCGTCGGCTTGTTGTAATACGGCACGACCGAAAGCGCAAAGTCCACGCCAGCACGCTTGGCGACTTCGGTGAGATGGATGGCTTCCTTGGTGGAGTTGCCGCCGGTCCCGGCAATGACCGGAATACGTTTGGCGGCATACCCGACTGCCGCCTTGATCAGCGCGCCGTGCTCGTCAAAATCGACGGTCGGCGATTCGCCGGTAGTGCCGACAATCACAATGCCGTCCGTGCCTTCGCTGACGTGCCAGTCAATCAGCGACTTCAAACGCGGATAATCAAGTGAGCCATCCGGCAACATCGGGGTGACAATCGCCACCAAACTTCCGGTCAACATAGTTTGCACAGGTAAATTCAATAATCGTGCATTTTACCCTACGAAAGGGGCTGGAGCCCGGTTTACATGCGACTCGGCAAGCAATAACGGTCCTTCAGCGGCCGCCCGCAAGCAGTGCGGTGCGCCTGGCGGCGATCCTCTGGATCATCGCGGGCTTCGGGAGGTCGATGTAGCCGCTTTCATAGGCGAGAACCTCAAAGTCACCCCGCACCGCATCCAGAAGCTCACCGGGTTTGAGCAGAAACTCGGCCCTTGAGGGGCGCCCGTATTGCTCATTGCCCAGTGCGAATGTTTCGTAGATAAGCAGACCGCCAGGTTCGACGGCCGCCAGCAGTGTTGGCAGCAGGGGCCGATGCAAGTAGTTGGTCACCACCACGGCGGCATAGCGGACGCCGGGGAACGGCCACGGCCCGTTTTCAATGTCGGCCTGCAACACTGCGATGCCCGGCGGCAGGTTCGCTAAAGCATCAATATCCTGATCAACCGCATCGACGGCATGCCCACGCTGCGCAAAGAAGCGCGCATGCCGCCCGGCGCCGCAGGCTACATCGAGCACCTTGCCTCCGGCGGCCACCTGATCGGCAAATCGGAGCACCCATGGTGAAACAGCATCAATACCGACATGAGTTTGGGGCGGAACACGCGCGTTATTCATCGCAAAATGATAGCGGATCGCGCAGCCGCATCTACGCTTATGACAAATATTAGCGGTACACGCGTCGGCTACGAGCCTGATAGCTCTGCGATAATGATGGCAATGATGGTCACGATGACAACGCAAAAGAAAATCTGGGATATTTCGCAGAGCTTGGCCGTGGGTATTCCGGTATGGCCAGGCGATACTGAATTCAGCGAGGCCAGAACCTGGGCGCTCGACGACGAATGCCCGGTCAATGTGTCACGATTTTCACTATCGACCCACACCGGCACCCACGCCGATGCGCCATTGCATTACGATGCCGCCGGTTTGCCGATCGGTTCGGTACAACTGGAACCGTACCTGGGCGCTTGCCGGGTCATCGATCTTTCTTTCGGCGGAGGCCCGATTTTGGCAGAAGACCTGCGACCGCATCTGGCCGATGTTCCGCCGCGCGTGCTGTTGCACACCTATGTCGCAGCCCCGACCACGGCCTGGGATAAGGCGTTCAGGGCGATCAGCGTGGAGACAATTGATCTGCTGGCGGCATGCGGCGTGGTGCTGATCGGCACGGATACGCCGTCGCTGGACCCGCAAGAATCGAAAACCATGAACGCGCATCATGCCGTCCGATTGCACCGGATGTCGATTCTGGAAGGCCTGGTGCTCGATGAAGTGCCGGCCGGCGATTACGAACTGATCGCGCTACCGCTGAAACTGGCTACGTTGGATGCGTCACCGGTACGCGCAATTTTGCGAGAGCTCCAGGCATGAACGAGACTATCACCCGCCTGACCTGTGCACAGCGGGACGCTGACGATCCTCTGCGACATGCGCGCGAGCGCTTCGATTTGCCCGAGGGCATCATTTATCTTGACGGTAATTCCCTGGGCGCCCTGCCGCGCGCCACCGCAGACAAGGTCGCTGCAGCCATTGGCGCGCAGTGGGGCCGCGATCTGATCAAATCCTGGAATATGCATCAATGGGTTGATTTGCCACAGCGGGTCGGCGCCAGGATCGCGCGCTTGCTGGGCGCCGGTGAAGACGAGGTGATCGTCGCCGATTCAACATCGGTCAATATCTTCAAGCTGCTGACCGGCGTGTTGCATCTCAATGATCTTCATGGCGATCCACAACGTCGCGTGATTGTTTCCGAGATCGGCAACTTCCCAAGCGATTTGTATATCGCACAGGGCATCAACACGCTGCTCGGCGACCGTTATGAATTGCGCCTGGTCGAGTCGCACCAGCTTGAAACCGCACTCGACAAAACCGTGGCGGCAGCGCTCATTACCCAGGTCGATTATTGCAGCGGACATTTGCATGACATGGCGAAACTCAACGCAGTGGCACGCGAAGCTGATACGCATATCGTCTGGGACCTGAGCCACAGCGCGGGCGCGGTCCCGCTGGCATTGAACGACAGCGGCGCGAAGTTGGCGACCGGTTGCGGCTACAAATACCTGAACGGCGGCCCGGGCGCACCGGCTTATCTGTACGTGGCCAAGTCCCTACAGGCCAATTTTCCGGCGTCGCTCTCCGGCTGGTTTGGACATAAGGCGCCCTTCGCCTTCGTCCCGGACTACACGCCCGCACCGGGGATTGAGCGTTTTCTGTGTGGCACGCCCTCGGTGCTGGCCACGCTGGCGCTCGACTGCGGCGTCGCCACCTTCAACGGCATCGCCATGCCGGACGTTCGCGAAAAATCGCTGGCGCTAGCCGATTTTTTCTGGGCGCTGATGGATCAGCATTGCAGCGAGTTTCGCTTCCAATGCATCGCGCCGCGCGCCCATGTCGAACGTGGCAGCCAGCTGTCGTTTGCGCATGAAGATGCCTATGCCGTCATGCAGGCGATCATCGATCGCGGCGTGATCGGCGATTTCCGCCAACCCAATTTGATGCGCTTCGGTTTCACCCCGCTGTACACGCGCTTTGTCGATATCTGGGACGCCGTAATCATCATCCGGGACGTCATGTTGTCAGAGGCATGGCGGGATGCAAAATATCAGCAGCGCAACACTGTCACCTGACTGGAACAATTCCATGAGCGCACTTACCACCCCTTTGCCGTCCGTCCGCGTCGAGTTTGATCATCCGCATTCATACAAAAACGGCGGCAAAATTTCCACCGACCATGCCTGGGCCAAGGTGTTTGCCGAGCCCTCACCGACCGAGCGCATCGAGCTCAAGGCGCGCATCCGGCGTCTGCTGAAGGAACAGAACGCGGTATTGGTGGCGCATTATTATGTGCATCCTGATCTGCAGGACCTGGCCGAAGAAACCGGCGGCTGTGTATCGGATTCCCTGGAAATGGCACGCTTCGGCTTCAATCACCCGGCCAAAACGGTAGTGGTCTGCGGCGTTCGCTTCATGGGGGAGACCGCCAAGATCCTGAATCCTGAAAAACGCGTGCTGATGCCGGAGTTGGAGGCCGAGTGCTCGCTTGATCTTGGCTGCCCACCTGATGAGTTCACGAAATTCTGCGACGAGCACCCGGACCGCACCGTGGTGGTCTATGCCAACACCAGTGCTGCCGTGAAAGCGCGTGCCGACTGGATGGTAACTTCTTCCATCGGCCTCAAAATTGTCCAGCATCTGCACGCACAGGGCAAAAAAATCATCTGGGCGCCGGATCGCCACCTGGGTAACTATATCCAGCAAGAAACCGGCGCCGATATGCTGCTGTGGCAGGGCTCCTGCCTGGTGCACGACGAATTCAAGACCTTCGAGCTCGAAGAGCTCAAGAAGAAACACCCGCTCGCCAAGGTGCTGGTGCATCCGGAGTCGCCCGCCAGCGTGGTGAAACTTGCCGATGTTGTCGGTTCCACCACACAGATCATCAAGGCCGCGCAGACCCTTGATGCGACTGAGTTCATCGTCGCCACCGACAAGGGCATCTTCCATAAAATGAAGGCCGCTGCGCCCGGCAAGATTTTTATCGAGGCGCCTACTGCGGGCAATTCCGCCACCTGCAAAAGCTGCGCGCACTGTCCGTGGATGGCCATGAACGGCCTGGCCAATCTGGCGGAAGTGCTTGAGAACGGCAAAAACGAGATTCTCGTCGATCCCGCAGTCGGGGTAATGGCGAAACGCTCAATTCAGCGCATGCTCGACTTTGCACAGGGGCTGAATCTGACCCAGGCACCGGGCGTCAACCCCGGCGGGATTGGGCCAGCCTAGGGTCTTGTTTTTGTCAATTTTTGTAACGGTACACGCCGTATGGCAGAAACTGCTGCTGGTCGGTGCCAAAAGCATCTGACGCCGGCGAATCTGCCCGCAAGTTGCGTTACACTCCGCGGGCATCAGGCCATCGTTGACCAACACCGTCAATGCCATTGATCCACTATTTGAAAAGACCATCAGCGCGTCATGAGTGGCAATAACCCAGCGACAAGTGATCAAGTGCATTCGACATCAGGTGAGCTTGAGCCCGGCTTTCTGGCTGAACTGACGCGAGCCCTGCTGCCGTATCTGGGTCCTTACTCGATCACGACAGTCAAGCGCAACAGCCGCAACACGCGCGATGCCGATGAACTGATCCAGCTGATTGCCAGCCATATTGACGACCCCGCTCGGCGCCAGCTGTTTGTTGATAGCGCGACGCGCATTCTTGCTGATTATCGTCGAGCCGAACCGCGACCGGCATCGCCCGCCAAAATTGCATCCGGCAACACTACTGCAGACAGCAGCGCGGCAACCTTGCGACCGGCAACGCCGATGAGCGCAGAATTGATCCGGCGCGGCGAAATCGCGCTGGCACAAATCATTGGCCCGCTAGCGGGCGTGCTGGTGCAACGCTATGCTCGCGCAACCGATAATTCGCGTGATTTTTTTGACCGCCTCGCCGCCCATCTGCGCACGCCCGAGGAGCGTCATTCCTTTTTCGAACGTGTCCGCGCGGATGATAGTCCTGCGCGAACATCGCGCTGACGGCGGGCGCATCGCAGGGTACGCCTCGTGGCAATCCCGATCCACTACGCAGCGCCGTCTGTTGGCAGCATCGGCAACGAATTACAAGCAGTAACAGGAGAACAACATGGGGCTACGCCTCAAATTCAATCTGATTCTTTTGGCGGTATTCGCTGCGGGCTTCCTCACGGTGGGCGTAGTCGCTCAACGCTATTTGACCAGGCAGGCCGTTGATGATGCCACCCGCGCCGCGCTGCTGACGATGGACGCTGCGATACTGGGCAATCTGGATGCGCGCACCGCCGAGGCACTGGGCTCGCGACTGGTTGAAATGAAAGTACGTGAGTTCAGCGCCGATGCGGGCCCTTCCGGTGTCGAAGGCGAAGCTTTCGGGCGCCTTAACGCCAGGGACAACAGCAACAATCAGGTATCGGGAATATTTACCACTCCCACCGGCGAGCAGCGCCTGGTGGTCGCCCGCCGGCTCACGGGTATCGACGGCGTCGCACGGACGCGCATTGCCACCATCGATCTGGTGCCGGTATTCAATTCCGCCAAAATAGCCTTGACCACGCTGATGAGTTCGCTGGGTGCGGTATTTTTTGCGGTGTTCTTCGTCCTGAACCTGATGCTTGATCGCATGATCGTGCGGCCGGTCGCGGAAATGGCACGTCAGGCGGATGCCGTCTCGATCGGCGATTTTTCGATCGCCGAGTTCAAGCCCGGCACGCGCGATGAGATCGGGATATTGGCGATTGCCTTCAACCGCATGCGCCGCAGCACCGAAGAGGCGATCAAGCTATTGAGCGTGTAGCTGCCCGGACCATGGCAGCATCCGCGCTCAACGTTGGTAGAGGTCGCTAGCCTGGTAATTGCGCTGCATATGGCGCAGGCCGACCAGCATCGCGGCGCTTGCCGGCAAGGCGAGCAGCACGCCGAAGAAACCAAATACCTGCCCGAACGCCAGTAAGGCAAAAATCACTGCCACAGGGTGCAGGCCGATGCGGTCGCCAACCAGCCAAGGCGTCACCACAAAACCCTCGAGCAGTTGGCCGACGCCAAATACCGCCCACACCATAAACACCCCGTTCATCGATGGAAACTGCATCACCGCTGCGACCGTGCCAAGAATCAGCCCGGTGCCGCTGCCCAGGTAGGGAATAAATACCAGCAAGCCGGTAATCAGCCCTACCGGCAGGGCGAAATTGAGCCCCGCAAGCCACAGGCCAGCCACATAAAACACCGACATCAGCACCATCACGCTCAACTGGCCGCGCAGAAACTCCGACAGCACCGCGTCAATTTCACCGGCAAGTTTGTTGATGGTGCCGTGAAAGCGGCGCGGCACGGTAGCATCGACACCGGCCAGCAATGGTTTCCAGTCGCGCAGCACGTAAAACAGCACCACGGGGATCAACAGCAGGTTGATCAGAAAACCCACCACGGCGAGGCCGCCGACGCCGAGCGAGGCGAAGACTTTTTTGGCGATGCCGCTCGCATCCTGCATATTGTCGCTGACAAATTGGCGGAACGATGCGGAGTCGAGCGCGATTTCGATACCGAGTTTGTCGTTGAGCCAGGGCACCACCGTGGTCCGCATGCGTTCCATGAACGCCGGCATTTGCTCGATCAGCTGCGCGATTTCCTTGTAGAACAGCGGCAGGATAATGACCATCAACAGCGCCACCGCCACCATCAGCAGCAACAAGGCCAGCACCGTGCCGGCCGTGCGCGGTACCCCGCGTGATTCGAGCTTGCTGACCGCGGGATCAAAAATATAGGCGAGGATGGCGGCGGCGAGAAACGGCGCCAGGATTGGCGACAGCAGCCACAGCAACAGCGCAAAACCCAGCATGGCCACGGCCATGGTGGCGAAATGCAGGTCCAGCCAGGCGAGCGGACGCGATTTCGAGCGGATACGCATGCGGTTCAGCCAGTCGGGGCGAGCGGAATCAGGGCGGCGTAAGGTCATTTCCAGTAAAATCCGTGGTTATTGCCGCAATCGTAACCGAATTCATCTCTTTCACCAGTTCAAGCTCGGCTTAATTCGCAGGGCCGTCCCTCAGCCACCGCATTCCCATGACCACTCCCAAAAATTCATTTTCTCCTCTGACCTACAAAGATGCGGGCGTCGATATGGACGCGGGCGATCAGCTGGTTGAAAACATCAAGCCCTTCGCCAAACGCACCATGCGCCCCGAAGTATTGGGCGGAATCGGTGGTTTCGGCGCCCTGGTCGAGGTCTCGAAAAAATTCAAGAACCCGGTGATGGTATCGGGCACCGATGGCGTCGGCACCAAGCTGAAGCTCGCTTTTCATCTGAACAAGCACGACACCATCGGCCAGGATTTGGTGGCGATGAGCGTCAACGATATCCTGGTGCAGGGCGCCGAGCCGATTTTTTTCCTCGATTACTTCGCCTGCGGCAAGCTCGATGTGGCGGTCGCCACTGATGTGGTGAAGGGCATCGCTCACGGCTGCGAGTTGGCCGGCTGTGCATTGATTGGGGGCGAGACCGCCGAGATGCCATCGATGTATCCCGCCGGTGAATACGATCTCGCCGGTTTCGCGGTTGGCCTGGTTGAGCGTGAGGCGATCATCACCGGCCAAACCATTGTGCCCGGCGACGTGGTGCTGGGCCTTTTGTCCAGCGGGCCGCACTCGAATGGCTACTCGCTGGTGCGCAAGATTGTTGATCGCGCCGGCATTGACCTGAATGCGGCTGAAAACAGTACGCTGGCGATGGAACTGCTGGCGCCGACGCGCATTTACGTCAAACCATTGCTGGCCCTGATGCAGGCGCTGCCGGTCAAGGGCATGGCGCATATCACCGGCGGTGGGCTGACTGAAAATATTCCGCGCGTATTACCGGATGCGGTCACCGCCGTGATCGAGCGCAAGTCATGGGTGGCGCCGCCGGTATTCGCCTGGCTGCAAGAACATGGACAGGTCGACGATGCGGAAATGGCGCGCATCTTCAATTGCGGCATCGGCATGGTGGTGATCTTGGCTAAAGAAAATGCCGCGGCGGCGGCGACGTTATTGCAGCGTCACGGCGAGACCGTTTTCACCATCGGCGAGATTCGTACGCGCGCTGCCGGAGAAAAACAGACCATCGTTGTTTGATCGAGCGAAAAGCCAAAGTCCTTTATCCACGCGGCTTTTGAGGCAAAAAGGCTTCAAAAGCCGCGCCAGTGCTAGAGTTTTATATTTTTATCTGACTCTGCAACGAACCGCTTCCGAACCCATGAAATCCATCGTCATCCTCATTTCCGGCCGCGGCAGCAATATGCAGGCGATCCTCGCCGCACGCCTGCCACTGAATATTTGTGCGGTGATTTCCAATCGCCCCGAGGCGAAGGGCCTGGACACCGCGCGCAGCCATGGTATTCCGGCAATTGCGCTCGATCATAAAAATTATCCCTCGCGCGATGCCTTCGACGTGGCGCTGGCCGACACCATCAATCGCCATCAGCCGGATTACATTGTGCTGGCCGGATTCATGCGCATTCTCACGGCGGGTTTCATCGGGCAATTCGCCAACCGCATCATCAATATTCATCCCTCGTTGTTGCCGGCTTTCACCGGCCTGCATACGCACCAGCGCGCGCTCGACAGTGGCGTGAAAATTCACGGCGCCACCGTGCATTTCGTCACGCCGGAACTCGACCACGGGCCGATCATCATTCAGGCCGCCGTACCTGTATTGCCTGGCGACACGGCGGAAAGTCTTTCCAAACGCGTGCTGCAACAGGAACACCGCATCTATCCGCAGGCCCTGGCCTGGCTGGCGGCGGATCGGCTGGAGTTGGCAGCAGGTGTCGTCCGGATTCGGGATCTGGACGTTTTGCCTACTGGGCCGGTCACGAATCTTGTCGTGCCAGATGAGACAGCAGCCGGCGAATTGAACCATGGGAAGAGCTGACCCGATGACACCACTTACTGCATTGCTTCTGCGTATTGCCATGCTTGGCTTTACGGCCTTGTCGGCTGCATCAACGAGCGCTTTGCCGGCAGCGGAGGCGCCGCTGCCGGCAAGCGTCAACATCAGCTATCGCATGAGTTCCAGCCTGACCGATGGCGTTGCCACCTTTGCCTGGAAGCGCGAGGGCAGCGGCTACAAGCTCGAAAGCAGCATCGAGGCCAACGGCTTGTTTGCACTGGTCGGCGCCTTGCGCCAGAGCAGCCGCGGCGAAGTCACCGCACAGGGCCTGCAGCCCGCCTATTTTTCCATCAGGCGCGGCGACGGTGTGGCCGACACTGCCAGCTTCAACCGCGACAGCAATGAACTCAAGGTGTTCGCACGCGGCGAAAACAAAGTGATGCCTTTGCTGCCCCACTTGCAGGACACGCTCAGTTTCCTGTTTCAACTTCCCTATAATTTGCGGGCCTCGAAGAAGAGCAATGACCGACTCAACGTGGTGGTAAGCAACGCGCGCAAAGTGTATCGCCATGAATTTGTGCAGGTCGGAGAAGAAACGCTACAGACGAAAATGGGGGCGCTCAAAACCATTCACCTGAAAAGCGAAGCTGCCAATCCGGAGGATGTCTACGAAGTGTGGCTGGCACCGGAAAATTTCTACCTGCCGGTAAAGCTCAAGTTTTTTGCAGGGCGCTTCCTGATCGAGCAGACGGTTACCAGCATCCGTACCGACGGCCGCTAGCCGTCGCGCATAAGCACTTTAAAGCCTTTAATGCCTTTGTTTTCATTCGGCCTGCGGCTTGGGCGATAATCTCCCAATGTCCACGACCTCCCAGATCACCCCCGCGCTGTTCAACGCCCTGGTTGAAGCACTCACCATCATCCTGCCGCTGACTTCGCCCGCCGACGTCGGCCTCAAATATTTTTTTCGCGAGCATCCGAAACTGGGACATCGCGATCGCGGCGTCATCGCCGAGGCGATTTACGCGGTGCTGCGCCATCGGCGCACGCTCGAGCATCTGGTGCCGGACGGCAAGCCGCGCAATCTGGCCTTGCTGGCGCTGATGCGCGTGCAAGGCTTGAGCCAGCGCGAACTCGCGCCCCTGCTGCGCCCGGGCGAAGACCAATGGCTGGCGTCGATCAAAGCGGCCTCGGCGGTCGGTCTGCCGCTGGGCATCGAAGCTGAACTGCCGGACTGGGTGGTCACGCGTCTTGAAACACTGATGAGCCGCGAAGAAATCATTACGCTTGGCCGCAGCATGATGAATGCTGCACCGCTCGATTTGCGCGTCAATGCCTTCAAGGCCAAACGCGATGCCGTACTCGCACGCTTTGCCCAGGAGGGCATCAAATGCGCCGCGACGCCGTTTTCCCCATTGGGTATACGCCTGGAAAGCAAGATTTCGCTGGCGCAACATCCTGCGTTTGTCGAAGGGTTTATCGAGGTGCAAGACGAAGGCAGCCAGTTGCTGGGCTTGCTGCTCGAGGCGCGGCGCGGCGAGATGGTGGTTGATTTTTGCGCTGGCGCCGGCGGCAAGTCGCTGCTGATTGCCGCCGCGATGGCCTCGACCGGGCGCGTCTATGCGTTCGATGTTTCCGAGAAGCGCCTTGGCAACCTGGGGCCGCGCCTGAAACGATCCGGGCTTTCCAATATCACGCCGCAGCGCATCGTCGGCGAGAACGATGCACGCATCAAGCGCCTCGCCGGCAAGGTTGACCGGGTGCTGGTCGACGCGCCTTGCACCGGCTTGGGCACGCTGCGGCGCAACCCGGATCTGAAATATCGCCAGCATGAAGCGGGGCTTGCTGAACTGAATCAGAAGCAAGCTGCCATCCTCGCCTCGGCCGCGCGGCTGGTGAAACCCGGCGGGCGTCTGGTGTATGCAACCTGCAGTTTTTTGCGCGAAGAAAATGAAATGATCGTCGATGCATTCATGGCGCAGCATCCCGAATTTGTCGTGGTTCCTGCGTCGGAAATACTGACGCGGCAAAAAATCGCCCTCGACGGTATGTCGCCTTACCTGAGGCTCACGCCGCAGACGCATCGTACCGACGGATTCTTCGCCGCCGTCCTCGAACGCCGTGCCGCAGCGGCCAAACAAGTCAAACCTGATCCTGCGAGCGAATGACCGCATTCAATTTCGATCTTGATGCGCTGACCAACGCCTTACTGTCGAAGCAAGGCGTGATTCAGCTTGGCTTGTTGCTGGTCGCGTTCCTGATGGCATTGCTGGCGGCACGCATCATTCGTATGCGTCTGCCGGCAGATCTGGAACCCGGGCTGGCCAAAATTGGTGCCGGTAGCGCACACCGTCTGGTGCTGCCGCTGTCGTTTCTGGTATTCGCCCTGCTGGTGCGCGCGCTTCTGGCCAAGCTGCAACCGGTGCCGGTTTTTCATGTGGCGATGCCGCTGATCGCGTCTTACGCCGTGATCCGGCTGGCACTGTATGTACTGCGGCATCTGATTCCACCCAGTGCGTTTCTGAAGACTTCCGAGCGTTTCATCGCCTACTCGGTATGGGGCATCGTTGCTCTCTACGTTACTGGCGTACTGCCCGAACTCCTCAGCGCACTTGAAGACACGCACATGGTGTTCAATAAACAGGAACTGACGCTGCGGCAGATTCTGGAAGCGTTGGTGCTGGCACTGATCACGATATTTGTCGCGCTGTCCGTATCGAGTCTGGTCGAGAAACAGGTGATGCGCGCTGCCACCGTCGACATGAGCTCGCGCGTGGTCATCAGCAAATTCATACGTGTGCTATCGCTGGTCGTTGCCCTGCTGATTGCGCTGCCGCTGGTGGGAATTCCGTTGTCGCTACTGTCGGTATTTGGCGGCGCACTGGGTGTCGGTCTGGGCTTCGGCATGCAGAAGATTGCCAGCAACTACGTCAGCGGATTCATCATCCTGCTCGATCGTTCGATCCGCCTGGGCGATCTGGTCACCGTTGAAGGACGGCACGGCGTGGTCCTGGCCATCAAAGGCCGCTTTACCGTGATCAAGGGCCTCGATGGCACCGAAGCAATCATCCCCAATGATTCCCTGATTACCAATACGGTCATCAATCACACCTATACCGACCCCAAAGTAGCCATAAAAATCAGCGTGACGGTAGCCTATGAGACCGATCTGGATCAGGCGATTGCCATTCTGCTAGCCTCTGCTCACGGCAACCCGCGCGTTGAACAAAGTCCAGAACCGACGGTCCAATTGAAGCAATTAGGCGACAACGGCATCGAACTGGAGCTAACGGTGTGGATCCACGATGCCGAGTTGGGCCAATCCAGCCTGCGTTCGGATGTGTTGATGCACGCTTGGCGCGGCTTCCGGGAGGCAAAAATTTCCATCCCATACCCCCAGCGCGAGCTGCGGTTTGTGAATGTCGGTCCGCCTGCGGACCTGCCGGGCCCGCCGAAATCAGTAAAATCGGCCTAAAGTTGATCTTTTTTGTTCCGTATAGAGGAACGTGGGCTGCCCACTGTCGTTTCAGCGTAAAATGACAGCCTTATTGCAAAGGAGTTTTACTTGGACTTTACTATCCTGAATGGCCTGATTGATCTGCCTTGGTGGGGCTATATCGTTGTTGCCCTGTTGCTGACGCATGTCACCATCGCCGCCGTGACCATTTTTCTGCATCGCGCCCAGGCCCACCGCGGCCTTGACCTGCACGCGGTTCCCAGCCATTTTTTCCGATTCTGGCTGTGGCTGACCACGGGCATGGTCACCAAGGAGTGGGTGGCGATTCACCGCAAGCATCACGCCAAGTGCGAAACTGCGGAAGATCCGCACAGCCCCGTGTTCTACGGCATCAAGAAAGTGCTGACCCAGGGTGCGGAGTTGTATCGCACCGAGTCGAAAAACCAGGAGACTCTGGACAAATACAGCCATGGAGTGCCGGACGACTGGATCGAGCGCAATGTTTACTCGAAATATTCCTGGCAAGGCGCCGGCCTGATGCTGGTATTGAATCTGGTTCTGTTCGGGCCGATCGGTGCGACTATCTGGGCAGTGCAAATGGCGTGGATTCCGGTGCACGCCGCCGGCGTCATTAACGGTATTGGCCACTACTGGGGCTATCGCCACTACACGGTCTCCGACACCAGCACCAACATCACCCCGATCGCATTCTGGATCGGCGGCGAAGAGCTGCACAATAACCATCATGCCTTTCCTACTTCCGCGCGGTTTTCGATGCGCTGGTACGAATTCGATATCGGCTGGTTATATATCCGCGTGCTGGAGACGTTTGGCCTCGCCAAAGTGAAAAAAGTAGCGCCCAAGGCACGCTTCGACATCAATAAAGTCGCCTGCGATATCGAGACCGTACAAGCGGTAATCGCGCACCGCTATGAAATCACCACCCGCTACGCACGTTCGCTGAAAGCCACTTGCCGCAGCGAGATTCGCCGACTGCGCGACGACGGCACCGCTTTCGCCGGCATGCGCTCAAGCAGCGCCTGGAATCGTTTCAAGGGCTGGATGTACGCCGACCGCGCCGCACTGCCGCAAGATCATCAGCAGGTTCTGGACGCTGCACTCAAAGGCAGTACCGTGCTCGAAACCGTCTATGCCTTCAAGAAAGAGTTGATGGCAACTTGGGAACGCTCAACGATTTCCAAGGAAGAACTGGTTGCCAACCTGGAAGACTGGTGCAAGCGCGCCGAGGCTTCGGGCATTCTGGCGCTGCAACAGTTTTCGCGTCGCCTGCGTGCCTATGCTTGATTCGCCTAGCGGCGGACGGTAATAAGCACGCAATAAGCAACCAACAAAAAACCCGCCTGTGAGCGGGTTTTTATCGGCTTCAGTATCTGTTGCCGCGGATCATGGATAACGTGACCGCAGCACTACCAATTACTTCAGCTTTGTTTCCTTGTACATCACATGCTTGCGAGCCTTGGGATCGAACTTCATGATCTCCATTTTTTCGGGCATGGTGCGCTTGTTTTTGCTGGTGGTATAGAAGTGTCCCGTGCCGGCAGACGACTCCAGTTTGATTTTATCTCTCATGATCTGTCCTTGAATTAAACCGCAACGCCTTCGGCGCGCAATTTAGCCAGCACCACATCAATACCATTTTTGTCGATGGTACGCAGGCCTGCATTGGTCAGGCGCAGACGCACCCAACGGTTTTCGGATTCAACCCAGAAACGGCGATACTGCAGATTTGGCAGAAAGCGACGCTTGGTCTTGTTATTGGCGTGGGAAACATTGTTACCCACCATCGGGGCTTTGCCCGTTACTTGGCAAACGCGTGCCATGGCACACCTCTTGAACGATTGGAAATTGCTTGGTTGGACTACAGACAGCCTTAAATTATAGCCAAAACCAGACACTTGGCGCAAGGGGCATCTTGGATTTAGCTGCAAATAAGCGGTTGCGGGGCCAACTGCGGGCTTAACTACGCGCTCAATATCCCCTGCTCCGCGAACGACAGGGAAGCGCCAGGAGCAACAATGAAATGATCCAGCACGCGGATATCTACCAGGGCGAGCGCATCGGCCAACGCCGTGGTGAGTGCCCGGTCCGCCTGGCTTGGCGCGGCCTCACCGGACGGATGATTATGTGCAAAAATCACCGAGGCGGCATTGTGAGCTAGTGACCGCTTCACGATTTCGCGAGGATAGACGCTGGTTTGTGTGAGGGTGCCGCGAAACAGTTCCTCAACCGCAATAACCCGGTTTTGCGCTGTCAGGAACACCGCAACAAAGACTTCATGAGGCAATCGCGCCAGCGTCAACTTCAGATAATCGCGTACCGCCTGGGGCGACGACAGGGCATCTGCGGTTTTCATCTGCTCCGCAAGGGCGCGTTTTGCCATTTCCAGTATGGCTTGCAATTGCACTTATTTAGCATCCCCTACACCATTCTCAGCACACAGTTCCGCCTTGCTTGCGGTAAACAGGCCGTGCAGATTGCCGAAACGGTTTACCAGTTCACGCGCCAGGTCGACCGCTGTTTTGCCTTTCATGCCCACACGCAGGAAAATCGCCAGCAGCTCGGCATCGGACAGTGCTGCGGCACCCTGTGCCAGCAGACGTTCGCGGGGACGTTCATGTTCCGGCCATTGCGTGATCGACATGGTATTAACGATTGAATACGTAAAGTAGAATGCCGAAATGGCCAAAGTTCTCAAAACCAACCAATCTACCCCGCCTCACGCATTGCAAGTGCGGCGCATAGTATTGGGTATCACTGGAGGTATAGCGGCTTACAAGGCGGCTGAGTTGACACGCGCCCTGAAAAAAGCCGCAATCGAGGTACAAGTTGTCATGACCGAGGGCGCCCAGGCGTTCATCACGCCCACCACCCTGCAGGCATTGTCGGGCAATCGCGTTTATACCAATCTATGGGATGCGAGCATTCCCAATAACATGGCGCATATCGAACTCTCGCGCGGCGCCGATGCGATTCTGGTGGCGCCAGCGAGTGCCGACTTCATGGCCAAACTGGCCAATGGTCTGTGCAATGATTTGCTGTCCACGCTGTGCATCGCCCGCAATGCCGCCGAATGTCCACTGATGCTGGCGCCGGCAATGAATCGTGAAATGTGGGAAAACCCGGCGACCCAGCGCAACGTGGCGCGCCTGCGTGCGGATGGCGTGATCATTCTCGGCCCGGACGAAGGTGACCAAGCCTGCGGTGAAACTGGTCTCGGCCGCATGCTGGAACCCGAGACGTTGCTCAAATCCATCGAAGCTTTCTATGCGGCGAAGTCCAGCCCCAAACTACTCGCTGGCAAAAGCGCGCTGGTCACCGCCGGCCCCACTTTCGAACCGATTGATCCGGTACGCGGCATTACCAACTCGAGTTCGGGGAAAATGGGTTATGCAATCGCCGTAGCACTTCGTGATGCAGGCGCCGGCGTCACGCTGGTCAGCGGGCCCACCGCACTTGCCGAACCGGCGGGCGTGAGCACCATTCGCGTGCAAACCGCCAAACAAATGCATGCCGCCGTGATGGGCAATATCGCACAGGCTGATCTGTTTTTTGCGGTGGCCGCGGTGGCCGACTACACACCGGCCCAGCCACAGCTGCACAAAATGAAAAAATCGGCCGACGATCTGATGCTGGCGCTGCAACCAACGATCGATATTCTCGCCGCCGTAGCCACCTTGTCCCCCGCGCCGTTCTGTGTGGGATTTGCCGCTGAAAGCCAAAACATCGTCGAATACGCTCGCAAAAAACGCCAGGACAAGGGAATTCCGATGATAGTCGCCAATCTGGCAACAACGGCCATCGGCGCGGATGACAATGAGGTGATCATCGTCGACGCTGTCGGCGATCATCCGCTTACCCGAGGCCGCAAGGCTGAGGTTGCGCGCGCCATCGTTGACCATGCGGCCCAACTGTATCTGGCAACATCAACGACCATTTCCCCACTACAACAAAAATCCAAACATGCATAAGCTGGATGTCCGCGTACTTGACCCTCGTCTCCTCAACGAACTTCCGCACTATGCCACGCCCGGCTCCGCCGGCCTCGATCTGCGCGCCTGCATTGATGCGCCGATGACCCTGAGGCCGGGCGAGACCAATCTGGTCGCCTCCGGTATCGCGATCCATATCTCCGATAGTGGCTACGCCGCGATGGTGCTGCCGCGCTCCGGGCTCGGGCACAAACATGGCATCGTGCTCGGCTACCTGGTCGGGCTGATCGATTCCGACTATCAGGGGCAGATTTTTGTCTCGGTGTGGAATCGGGGGCACAGCGAGTTCACCATGCAGCCGATGGAGCGGATTGCGCAATTGATCGTCGTGCCGGTACTGCAGGTGGAGTTCAATGTTGTGCCGGAATTCACCGCGTCCAGGCGCGGCGAAGGTGGCTTCGGCAGCACCGGAAAAAAATAACGGCGCCGTCGTCACCTGGGCATTTTCTCCGCGTCCTGTTTATCTGTGCAATGTCATCCCGGTACTGCGCGGCTCGTTTAACCTGAATCCCTTCCGAACCCACCACCCATGAACGCCACTTTTCGTCTCAGCATTTCACTGCTCATTACCGTCACCAGTTTTCTTGCCGGCATCGCACAAGCAAAAGAGTCCGCTGCCACATTGCCGACCATCGGCCTTAGCGTGAACGGCCACATCGTCAAAGCCGAACTGGCCACCGATGATGCGGCCCGCCAGAAGGGCCTGATGTTCCGTACGCAGATGGGCAAGAATGACGGCATGCTGTTCGTGTTTCCGCAAGTTGCCTACCACGCCATGTGGATGCGCAATACCCTCATTCCATTGAGCGTCGCCTATATGGATGAAGGCGGCAAAATCGTCAGCATCCACGAGATGGAACCGCAGACCGAGATTTCGCACCAGGCCGAGGGCCCGGTGCGCTATGCGCTGGAGATGAATGCGGGCTGGTTCAGCGGTAACAAGATCAAGCCGGGCGACACCGTCAAAGGGCTGGAACGCGCGCCCAAGGGTAAATAGTTTCACAAGCGTCGGCCAGTGGAGGGATAAGCTTCACGGGCACTTGAGTCTGTGTATGAATATATTTCATACACGCTATTTGCCCGTCACGACTTTCGATCTGCCACAACATGACCGACCTCGCGATCGCACTGCAAAAAATCGAACATGAACAATGTGCGGCGCTCGACGAAACGTTTGAAGCCTGGTGTTGCCTCAGCCGCCGCCGGCAGGCTTGCTGCCGGGCCATTCCACACCTGTGCAATCAAGGCCGATGCCACCGCGGCGTGTTGGGGTCATGGATCAAGCGGCGAGGTGCTGCCCGGCAGTTTTTCCGACCAGTGGATGCCGCAGGTTGTACCGAGTCTCAGCGGCATCACCTATGTCGCAGTCGGCTACCGAATCCTGCGCGATCAATACCGCCAGCACCTTATCGTGCTGGGGCGGAGGCAGGGGTGCTAACACCATCAAGGACGGTAACAACGCAAACTACACTGGGGTCAAAGCGGTGGCCATGGGGTATGTGCATCGATGCGAACACCACCGTGCGGTGCACGGGCCGCAATTCGGCGGGACAGTTGGGCCAAGGTGTTGCATCGGACCCAAATGTGGATCCCTACGTGGCCAAGTCGGTCGTGGCCCAGCGCTACCACAGTGCCCCGTTGACCGGGGTGGTCAGCCTGGCGGCGGGTGATTTCCTCACCTGCGCCCTGACCTCGGGTGGCAAAATGATCTGCTGGGGAGCGGTAGCGCCCAATAGTCTCAACGGCATCAACACCATTTCGCCCACCGAAAAAGGCAATCTGTCCGCGCGTGTAACGTCGATTGTCTGCGGCTGGAACCATTCCTGTGTACTGGTGGCTGATGGCTCGATCGAATGCTGGGGAAGCAACCAGTTTGGTCAGTTGGGCTTGGGTCACCTTGCCGCGATCAACACCGGCGCCCCCAATCCGCCGAGCACATCCGTGATCGGGGGCGCAGTATTCCGGAAGTAAACGCTGAACGATTGTGGCTTCGGGCGCTGCTACGCGCATCTCCCGCAGCGGCGCCATCGTTCGTTCGTTTGTGCGCCACGCCGCTATGCGGCCAGACTCCCCGTCTCCACCGCCGCCACCGCCTTGGCCTGATTGAAGTCCTGTACGTAACCCGCTCCATAAATGCAGCACGCCAGCTGATTGACTACCGGCGTCGGCAGGGCCAATTTGCCATCAAGGCGTTGCCGTATCCAGGCGGCGAAGCCGCGGGTGTCGCCGCGCACCGGCGCAATGCGTGCGGCATCGGAGCGCGAAGCGGGCTCCTCGTCGAACAGCGCCCGCCATTCGCTGGACTCGGTGCTACGGCCATCGGCTTTGTAGAGCAAGCGCGGGCGACTATCGAGATGGCCAAAACAGGATTGCTCGGTCAGCGCGACCAGAGTCGGCGAGGTGCCCAGTGCGCTTTCGTCATCGATCAGCGATTCCAGCCAGCGCGGCACATTCACCACCTGCAACGTGCTGGCCGATGCCTTTCCCGACGACTCCGTCGTATCGACAAGCGGCATCAACAGGCTCGCCAGTACATGCGCCGGAGTAATGATACCCAGACGGCTTTTCAACGCCATCATCGCGGCGAGGCCGGGTGAAATCAATGAAGTTGGCACGAGTGCCAGACCGTCTTCGGCGAGCCGCAACTCTGCCTGGCCGCGCGTTGCCACCGGCAGCACGCCCAGTTCGCGGAACACGCCGCAATTAGCAAGGCCGCCACTGGTCTCCAGCGCGCCGTGCACGATCACAGGAATACCAAGGCGCTGCAATTTAAGCGCGATCAGCGGCAGCGCATTGCCGGTATCGCGCTCACCGTAATTGGGCAACACCACGGTTCGATACTCGCTCACCGGGGCAGCAAGCGTGACCACGCGCTCGCGGACCGCGTCCAGCAAGCCCAGCAAGATTTCAATATAGACATCGCGATAGCGCTGCACAGCGACCGCCGAGCAGATGGCCATCAGGCCGCCAAGCTCGAGTTCATCGGCGCCGCCATCCAGCACTGCGGCAAAGACGCTGCGCATTTCGGCGGGGTTGATCAATGGGGGTGCGCTGCGATCCGACGCGAGCTCAGAACTCAGTTGCTTGATGATGCGGGTGATATCTGACATGGGTAACCACCAAAGATGGAGTGGGCAGCTATAAGCATTTGCTGTGCCAGTCGCCATTCAGGGCCCGAGGGGTGCTGCAACGCGCGCCATCTGCACCACAGACGTGCTTTTTGTCCCTGCAAACGTCGATGTGCGCAGCTTTGGTGCAGACGGGGCAAGGACCTTCAGCGCGGCCAGCGCCGGCCGGATTGGTTCAATCTGAAGCTCAGCGCAGGATCTGGAGCTCGCCTTCGCTATCGATGACAGCGCCGCGCACGGAGCGCCCCGGAAACAAGGGAATGACCGCATCGCAATAGGCCTCGATTTGCGCGCGATGCTGTTCGGGATCGACGGCGCCGGTTTTATAGTCGAGCACCCAAGCCTCGTCCGCAAACTCGACAAGGCGGTCGATGCGCTGGATGCGCGCTTCACCGTCGATCATCACGGCAATTTCCAGTTCGTTGTGCGCCGCAATAAAATATTCGCGCCTGAAAAATTTCTGCAAGGCCGGCGCATGCAGGATGCGCTGCGCCACGATCGCCGCAGCGCCCTGATCGTCGGCGATGGTAGGCGGCTTTCTGCCGACGCTGTCCGGGGCCTGCATCTCGAGCAAGGCGTGAACGGCGATGCCGAGTTGGCGTTGCGCGTCGTCACCAGACTCGGGCAGCAAACGTGTGCCGATCGGGATTGGCCGCTGCGAATTTCCGCTTACGACGTTTTGATTTTGATCAGGAGCGTCTGCATCACGAATTGTCGCGTTTGCAGGCGCCATCACGTCGGCGAGCGCACCCGGAAACGCATCCAGACGCAGCACCTTGGTAGCCAAAGCGCGGTCCAGCCAGGATTGCGCCTCGCGCGCTTTGCTGCGCGTGCTGCCGCTGATGATCAGGTACTGCTGCGCGCGCGTGGCGGCAACATAGAGCAGATTCAATTGCTCGCGCGCCTGATACGCGGACTCTTCATCGAGGATCGCATTGCGGTGCCGGCCCTGCAAGGCCTTGGTGGCCCAGAAGGAAAAGTGTCGCGGTGCAACCTCGGTCGCCGGCCAATCGGCGAGCACGGTGTGCGCGTCATTGCGCGATGAGACATCGTCTGCATCGATCAGCCAGACGATCGGCGCCTCCAGTCCCTTTGAGGAATGAATGGTCATCAGCCGCAGGGCGTTCGCATTTTCGTTCGCGTCCTGGTTTAAATCGCCATCAACACCGGTAGCGTCGTCGCGCGCATCGCCTTCGTCCGGCGCTTCCTGATCCGGCAAGGCGCTGAAGCGTTTGAGCTCGTGCAGGAAACGCGTGAGACTGGGGTAGCGGCCACTGTCGACTTCCAGCGCCAGCGCCATGAAGGCATTGAGGTTGGCCACCACGCCAGCACGCAGGAAGCCCGCCACGGTGCACTCGTAGGCAGCGAGCACATCAGCATCGAAATAAATGCGATCAAGCAGATCGTGCACCGGCAGGCGGTCCATCCACAGCAGCCAGTCGGTAAGCAACCTGGCGGCACGAACCAGATTCGGATCAGTGCCGTTTTGTTGCGCCCGTATTTGCAGGCGCTGCCACCACGATCCCTCTTGCTCGAAAAAGCGAATCGCCAGCAGCGCCCGATCATCAACCCCGAACAGCGGCGACTTCAATACCTGCGCTAGACAAAGGTCATCATTGGGCGCAGCAAGGAAGGTGAGCAGTGCCGCCATATCGCGCACTTCCAGCGCCGCCATCAGCCCGCCCGGGCGCGCGCCCACATAGGGCAGGCGCGCCTCGCGCAAGGCCTGCTCGAATGCCGGCAGGGGCGTGCGGCGGCGGAACAGCAGCATGATGTCCCCATAGCGTGCCGCGCGCGTCGTACCGGTCTGCTTGTCTTTCACCAACACCCGGCCCACCGTCTTGCGCACCGCGTCCACCAGCGCTCGCGCTTCCGCTGCGTAGCGGTCCTCGCCAACATCCGCGCGCGGCGTGTCCAGCGGATTGCGCAACGCATCATGCGCGGCCTCGGCCGCTTCGCCAGGCTGCGCTTCGAATGCCGGCCACACGCAAACCGCGCCGGGCAGGTCGGGATGATCGGCAGCATGGTGATGAAAGCCAGTGAACAAGGGCTCGTTGGCAAACAGGGCGTTGACAAAATCGACCACGGCTGGCGCATTGCGGCGGGTGCGATTGAGCTCGCAAACCTGGGCACCAAAATTGGCGATGAAGTAATCCCTGGCAATATCGAACAGGCGCGCGTCGGTGCGCCGGAAGCGATAGATCGCCTGCTTGGGATCGCCGACCATGAACACCGTGGGCGCATGATCGGCGGCGACGCTGGCGTCCAGCCAGGCGGTCAGCGATTGCCACTGGATGGGGTTGGTGTCCTGGAACTCGTCGAGCAGGATATGGCGGTAGCGGGTATCGAGCCGATACTGGATAGTCTCAGCGTGCTCGCTCTCGGTGAGCAATTCAAAGGTACGCCATTCAAGATCGGCAAAATCAAGGACGCGTTGCTCGGATTTGAGTTTTTCATAGGCCGCCAGCAGGCCGGTGCCGACGATCAGGGCGTCACGGTTGTAAACGAAAATATTCTGGTTGATGCGCGCATCGGCGAGATCGAGCAGGGACTGGCAAACGAGGTTGAATGCGTCTTGCGCGCCGGCTTTTTCCGACCAGCCCGATTGATTTTTGCGCGCCTCGTTTTTTTGGGTCAGGAATTGCTCATGAAATTTTTCCTGGCGTTCCTGCCCGTCGGCACTGGTTTGCACCGCCTGCAAATTGAGCGCCCACTTTTTTGCCGACTCAGTCATTTTCGGTGTTGCCATTACCGCGCGGATGATGGTGTTGATGGTGGCATGAATATCGCTGCGCCCCACCCACTCGGCCAGTGGGTCGCGCGCCAGATCGACCTGCCACTCCTGCTGCCATCTCGTCAATGCGGCCTCGATCAACGCCGGGTCGGCATCGTTTTCAGCATTGACACCAAGCGTGCTGCGCGCGTATGCGCGCCACTCGGCACGACGACGGATGAAATTCCACAGCACGGTCCGGGTGCTCGACAGGCCCCATTCGGCAAACAGATTGTGCAAGGCGATGGCGGCCGCAGAATCGGGCGCGCGATTCAGCGATTCCGCAAACGTCATCCACGCTTCTTCCAGCAGGGAGGATTCGCTGTCGGTGATGGTGGCGTCCGCCGCGCCCGATCCCAGCGGCGCCGCCGACAGCAATTGCTGGAACCAGCCGTGAAACGTGGAAATCGCCATCGCCGGCGTGGCGAACGCGACCTCGGTAAACAAGGCGCGCGCACGCGGCAAGGCGGCCTCGATTTCCACGTCCGTCATTGCGCGCAGCTTTAGAAACTGGCGCACCTCCGCATCGCCAGCGGTGGCGAGAAATTCCAGCCAGTCCATCAGCCGCTCGCGCATTTCGTGCGCCGCCTTGCGGGTGAAGGTGATGGCGAGGATGCTCGACGGTGGCGCGCCGGCCAGCAGCAAACGCAGCATGCGCGACACCAGCAGCCAGGTCTTTCCCGAACCCGCGCAGGCCTCGACCACCACGCTGCGCGCGGGGTCGAGCGCAACGGCGTTCAGCTGCTCGCGGGAGAGATCAGCCATCGACGTCTCCCGCCATGACATCCGCGTCGTGGTTCCAATGATCGCGACGGCACAGTCCGCGCGCCTCACAGTATTCGCAAACCTGATCGATGCCCTGCGCCGGCAGCGGCGTCTGCGCATGCATCTGCTCAAACACGCGCTGCAAACGCAGTACATGCGTTTGCCCGGCATGTTGCGCATCGGGATACACGGCAGGCTTGACGCCGTTGCGCTCGATGCTCAAATAAGCCGCCTCGGTAACCGCGCGTTCCGGATGTGCCGCTTCGGCCAACGCGACATAGACCGGCAATTGCACATCTTCACCCGGATCCTTGAGCTTGTTCTTCAGCAGCGAATGCGCGCGCGCCTTGTAATCGATGACGGCGGATTCCGCCACACTCTCGACGATGCGCTGATCCATGCGATCGATGCGCCCCTCGATGCGCAGCACTTGTCCGCCCTCAAGCTCAAGATTGAATCCGCTCGTCAACTCGCCCGCCTGCCAGTGCCAACCCCCGGCTTCGCGCTCGCCCTGCCACTGCAAATAGGCATCGATGGCTGATTCCCATTGCAGGCGCCAGGCGCGCGCGGTGAAATTTTGCGCCAGCGCGGCCGCGAATACGGCGGCGGTTTCTTCCAGCAGCGCGGCCTTGGCGTCATCTGAATCCACAGTGCTGATCTGCGGGAAACGCTGGTGAAAGCGATTGAGAATATCGTGCACAAATTCGCCGAAATCGCGCTTTTCCATTTCCTCCCGCACATCGTCCGGTTCGCGCAGGCGCAGCACGGCGCGCGAGAAAAACTGGTAAGGGCAATCGATCAGGCTCTGGTAGCCACTGGCTGAAATCTTCAAGGGCACTTGCCTGGAAGCCAGTATTGGCGCGGGTCTTGAAGCCAATGCCTTGGAATGCCGCGCCAGTGCCGGCTTGCGGGCCAATGTCTTTTCAGGATTCGCAACGAGCATGGATTTGCCGAAGCGGCGCTTGCTCTCCAGCAACAGCGCAGCCACCCACGGCGAGGGATTTTGCGCATCGCCTGAGCCGCCACCACTACCCCCGTTGCCGCTCCCCTGCCAACTGATCCAGCAAGCGGGGCTGCGCGCCAGCAGACCGAACAGATCATGCGTAATCGTCTGCAGCTCATCGCTGAAGGTGGACAGTCCGAGACTGCGCCGCACGGACTGATTGAAGATCCCGCTATCCGCTGGCTTGCCGGGCAAGTTGCCCGCCGCGGCGCCGATCAACAGCACCGCTTCAAATTGGCGGTAGCGTGTCGCTTCCAGCGAAGTCACGACAACGGGACTGTCGATTGACTGGTCGCGAAAACGCGCGGACTCCATCTGCGAGCGCAGCCAGTCGGTAAATTCACTCATCGATAAATTGACGCGACTGGTCGCGACATCGCGCTGCGCGTTGGCGAAATGTTCAAGCAGGCCCTTGCCGGCAGCGTCGTGCGCGAGCCCGGTCTGCAGACCCAGCGTGGCCAGACTTTCCAGCAGTGTTTTCATCCACTCCGCAGCGGGCCGGCGTGAAGACGTAAATGTGCGATCGGCCTCGATCACACAATCGAGCAAGGCAATGCCGTCGCCGCGAATTTTCGCATTGATGGCATCGGGGTGAATTGATTGCAGCGCTTCACGCACGCGCAGCAGGCCCGACACCACACCTGCGCGGCGCTGCGCATGCTCGATGGCCAGCACCGCTGTCTTGATGCGCGCGCGCCCCCAGCTTTCATCGCGATCGGCAAAGATGAACGGCGACTTGAGCAAATCAATCAGGGTGGCGTGGTAGAAACCGTCGCGGCGCGCCTCCAGCCAGCGCATCACCGCGGTCGCACTCACGGTTGTGGAATAAGGCCAGCCGACCTCGTCGCTCATCAATATCTGCTCGCGCTCGGCCAGGGCGCGCAAACGCCGCGCCGCCTGGCGATCCAGCGCCACGACCGCGATATTGCGTTTGCCTTCGATCAGCCATTGGCGAAGCTTCGCCAGCGCGGCGCCGGCTTCATCTTCCACGTCGTGCGCGGAATAGCCTTGCACCGTGTCCAACGCTTGCACTGTTTGTTGTTCTGGTTTGCTAACCACTGCCTCGTTTGGCGCAATTGACGCGCGAACAACCATTGGGGCGCCGGCAAATGCCGCCGCCAGGAACTGCGAACGAGTCGATGGCTGCGGGGCGCCCGGCCCGGATTGGTCGAGCAGGCACAATGGTGCGCGCTGCGCATAAGCCGCAAAAAAGGCCTGCTCACGCCGCGAATAGCCGATGCTGCCGATGATGTACATGGGATCCGTGGCAGCGGCCGCCCACGCTGCCAGCTGCAGGGCATAAAGCGCCGGCGCATCAAGTTGGCCATCGCCGGGCTGTGCCAAGGTTCGCCATACATCATGGGTGAGGCGCGCTTCGAAACTGAAGTCCGCATTGTGCTTGCCGATCGCATAGGCGCGCGCCAGATTACTCGCGTGTTCTTCCAGCGTGGCCGGCACCGCGACCAGGTTGTTCGTCAACTCGTCGGCAAGCTGCACCAGCTCTCTGCTCAGCACCCAGGTTTCGCCGGATGACAGCCAGCGCTGCTTTTTCAGGATCTGGAAAATATCGAGCACGCGCTCGGCAGTGGGGCTGATGCGTCCCGATACCGCGAGCGGTGTGGCTTGGGCAAGATCGGCAAGGGTTCCGATACGTGGCAGCAACAGGGTCGCATATCCGCGTTGTCCTGCATGGCGCGCCAGCGCATTGCGCAAGGCACTGGCGGCGCGCGGTGCAACAGCGATGGTCAAACTGGAAAGGTCAGGCAGCCGATCAGCATGGCGCTCGATAATGAGCGTCGCCGCATCATCAATGAAGGTCTCTGGCGCCAGATACTGCAGGTCAGGCGCCGGCTTGGACGAGGAATTCACCGCCGGCTGGTCTGCAAAGACGGCGGATAAGTGATGGGCCCGCGCTTACTTTTCGAGCAAATGGGCCTTCTCTTTGACTTTGGCCCACTCATCCGCATCCGGCGGGCCGGGCTTGCGCTCGACAATCGGCTTCCAGACCCGCGCCAGTTCGGCATTGATGGGGATGAATTTGCGCTGATCGGCGGGGACGTCGTCCTCCGCGAAAATCGCTTCAACCGGACACTCGGCAACACACAGGGTGCAATCGATGCATTCATCGGGATCGATGACGAGCATATTGGGCCCCTCGCGGAAGCAATCGACCGGACAGACATCGACACAGTCGGTGTATTTGCACTTGATGCACGATTCAGTGATGACATAAGCCATGAAGCAACCTTGGAAGTACCTGGAATTTCCCTGATTTTACCAGAGCCCGCCCGTCGCGACCTCATCCTTAAACGGTGGCATAATGGTTTGCATCCCACCTGCGCCGGTTGAAATTCCCCAAATCGCCCGCAGTTCCCTTCTTTCCGTATCAATTCGAGGTTCCCCATGAGCGATGCCATTGTCCACGTCAATGATGCCAATTTTGACAGCGAAGTCCTGCAAAGTACGACGCCGGTACTGGTCGATTATTGGGCGGAATGGTGTGGCCCCTGCAAAATGATCGCGCCGATCCTGGAAGATGTGGCGCGAGACTACTCGGGCAAGCTCAAGATTGCCAAGCTCAATATCGATGACAATCAGGCGACGCCGCCCAAGTATGGCATTCGCGGTATCCCGACCCTGATGCTGTTCAAAAACGGCAATGTGGAAGCGACCAAGGTCGGTGCCTTGTCCAAAACCCAGCTCGCGGCCTTTATCGACGCCAATATTTAAATCCTATGGCCAGGCGCCCTGCCTGGCTTCCTGCTATGTCCCCCGGACATGCCTTGCCACTACAATCTCATTTGACACGGCGATTCATTCGCCCTATTCTTGCCAAAACCTGCGCCAAACGAATTAACTGGCACAGGGATATCCAGTAGCACCTCCGCGGCAAACCCCCAATGTTTATTGTTGTTCCGGTTCCAGGGCCATGCCCTCAGGAGCCGCCCTGCGGAGGGCACTTTTCCAAAGTGGGCTAATCAATTAGCGCCCGCATTCCCGGCCCGCATCCTGGGCTGAATGCCAAACGTCCTACGGACTACGACCGCCATGCATTTATCCGATATGAAACTCAAGCACGTCTCCGAACTTGTGGAGATGGCCAACGCCGTTGAACTCGAAGGCGCCAACCGGCTGCGCAAACAGGAGCTGATTTTCGCCCTGTTGAAGAACCAGGCGAAAAAAGGCGACGCGATCTTCGGCGACGGCACCCTTGAAGTCCTGCAGGACGGCTTCGGCTTCCTGCGCTCCCCGGATACCTCCTACCTGGCCGGGCCCGACGACATCTATGTCTCGCCCTCGCAGATCCGCCGCTTCAATCTGCATACCGGCGATTCGATTGAAGGTGAAATCCGCACCCCCAAGGAAGGCGAACGCTACTTCGCGCTGGTCAAGGTAGACAAGGTCAATGGCGAACCGCCGGAGAATTCCAAGAACAAGATCCTGTTCGAGAACCTGACACCGCTATTCCCCAACAAGCCGTTCACGCTTGAACGCGATATCAAATCCGACGAAAACCTGACCGGTCGCGTGATCGACATCATTGCCCCCATCGGCAAAGGCCAGCGCGGCCTGCTGGTCGCCAACCCGAAGTCCGGCAAGACGGTGATGCTGCAGCATATCGCGCACGCGATTGCGGTCAACCATCCGGAAGTGATCATGATCGTGCTACTGATCGATGAGCGCCCGGAAGAAGTCACGGAAATGCAGCGCACCGTGCGTGGCGAAGTGATTGCCTCAACCTTTGACGAACCGGCCACCCGCCATGTGCAGGTCGCCGAGATGGTGATCGAGAAAGCCAAGCGCCTGGTCGAGCACAAGAAAGACGTGGTGATTCTGCTCGACTCCGTCACCCGCCTGGCGCGCGCCTACAACACGGTAGTGCCGGCCTCCGGCAAGGTATTGACCGGTGGTGTCGATGCCAACGCCCTGCAACGCCCGAAACGTTTTTTCGGCGCCGCGCGCAATATCGAGGAAGGCGGCTCGCTGACCATCATCGCCACCGCGCTGATCGATACCGGCTCGCGCATGGACGATGTGATTTACGAGGAATTCAAGGGCACCGGCAATATGGAAGTGCATTTGGATCGTCGCGCCGCCGAGAAGCGCGTTTACCCGGCCATCAACGTCAACCGCTCCGGCACCCGCCGCGAAGAACTGCTGATCGCCCCCGACCTGCTGCAAAAAGTCTGGGTGCTGCGCAAGATGATGTACAGCATGGACGAACTCGAAGCCACCGAATTCCTGGTCGACAAGCTCAAGGCCACCAAGAACAACGCGGAATTCTTCGATTCCATGAAAAAAGGCTAGATAAAACTACTAGTGGCTGGAATAGCTACCCCTTTGAATCCACGTTGCTTTTTAGGCTGTTTTTGGGCATAATCTGCGGCTCCCTCAACAAAACTTGTCTGCATAGAGGTGCCCCCGAGGGCCACCCTTTACGGAAAGAAAGGCAAAACCATGAAACCCGATACCCATCCCGCGTATAACGAAGTCATCTTTTTCGACTCGTCCTGCGATTTCAAATTCCTGACCCGCACCACGGCCGAAACCAAGGGCAAGGAAAAAATGAAATGGACCGACGGCAAGGAATACCCCGTCCTCCGTATCGAAGTTTCCTCGGAATCGCATCCTTTCTACACCGGCAAGCACAAGGTTATCGACACCGCCGGCCGGATCGACAAGTTCAAGCAGCGTTTCACTCGCTCGAGCGAAAAACCGGCCGCCGAAAAAACCGCCAAGTAATTTCGGCAGTTTCGCTTATCCCAAAAAGGCAGCTGCGGCTGCCTTTTTTGTTGTGCATTTTTGTCCTCCGCATTTTGTCCCCGGCCGTGCACGCTTCTCGGCCATCCGGCCCGGGCGTAAAATGCGGGATTGCCTGAATTCAAGAGAGCGGGAAACATGCTGATTTATTTGCGCCGCGCCATAACGTTTTTGATGCTGCTGGCCTGCATCGCCATCGTCGCCGGCTGTGCGACCAACCCGATAAGCGGCGAGCGTCAACTGGCGATCAGCGAGAGCCGCGAAGTGGAAATCGGTCGCGAAGCCGACGCCCAGGTGCGCCAGGAATACGGTATCTATGACAACGCCGCCTTGCAGGCCTATGTGAACGAGATCGGCCAGCGGCTCGCGCAACACTCGCACCGCAGCAATCTGCAATGGAAATTCACCGTGGTCGACAGCGCGGAAATCAACGCTTTTGCCTTGCCCGGCGGCTATGTGTATATCACCCGTGGCCTGATGGCTTATCTCAATAGCGAAGCTGAACTTGCCGGCGTGCTTGGTCACGAGATCGGGCATGTGACGGCACGGCACGGCGCGCAGCAACAGGCACAGTCGCAGGTCGTCGGTTTCGGTGCACTGGCCGCCGAGTTGCTGGGTCAGGTTTATCTGGGACGCTCGGGCGCGGGGCAACTGGCGAGTCAGGCCGGACAAGGCTTGTGGCTGTTGCCGAACAGCCGCGAACACGAACTCGAAGCCGATCGGCTTGGTGCGGAATATCTTGACCGCATCGGCCAGAACCCCGACACCATGATCACGGTGTTGCAGGTGTTGAAGCAGAACGAAGCATTCAGCGCCGATGAGGCGCGCGCCGCCGGACGCCCGGCCCGGAACCGACCAAATTACCTGTCCACGCATCCTTCCAATGACCAGCGCCTTGAAGAGATCGCGCAAATCGCGGCGCAATATTCAGGAAAATATGCGGACGCCGGACGCAGCCGCTATCTGCAAAAAATCAACGGCATGACCTTCGGTGACAGCGCGGCACAGGGCCTGGTGCGCGGCCGTCATTTTTATCACGCGCCGCTGGGCCTGACCTTGCAGGCCCCGACCGGCTGGAAATTCCAGAACGAGACGCAACAACTGCTGATCATCAGTGCCGATGAGCAGGCCGCCGTGCTGATGGCGCCCAGCAACACCCGCGGCGATCTGGAGGCCGCGATTCGCGCGCTCGAGCCCGACAACGGTCGCACCGAACGCACGACGATCAATGGCCTGCCCGCGATCAATTTCGTTGGCGCCAAGCAGGGCGCGGCGCTTGACGTCACCGCGATTACGCTCAATGGCAATGATTACCTGCTGCGCTCGCTCGCCAAGTCCGCCGAGGCACGCGAACGTTGGCGCGCAGAGACACGGGCCATCATCCAGAGCTTTCGTGCGATGACCGCGAACGACAGCGCGCTGGCGCGACCCTATACCCTGAAGATCGTGACGGCAACTCGCGACGGCTTGGCGACGCTGGTGCCGGATGTGACTCGCTCTGCGCCGGAAATTCGCAATGCCGAAGGCCAGCTGCGCCTGCTCAATCAGATCTACCCCAAGGGCGAGATCAGCGCCGGCCAGCGGGTAAAAACCATCCAATAAGCTCCGACCAGAACGCACCCTTTGAATATCCGCACTCGCCCCGACGACTCTGCATCGACGCCATTTGCGCCTTCGCGCATGGGCAAACTATCGAACACCATCAAGCAACCCATCGTATTCGACGGTACCCACACACCGGTCAAGAATGCGCTGTTCATCATCATCTGCATCGCCTGGATTCTTCCCGGCCTGATTGGTCACGATCCGTGGAAACCGGATGAAGCGATGGCTTTCAGCGTGATCCACGGCATGTTGCGCGAAGGCCACTGGCTGATGCCGATGATCGCCGGCGTTCCCAGCGTGGATTACCCGCCGCTGTATTACTGGGTCGCCGCGGCTACTGCTTTCTTGTCATCGTCTTTTCTTCCCCTGCATGACGGTGCGCGCCTTGCCAGCGGCGTGTTCATGCTCATTACCATCGTCTTTACATACCGCACCGCCAACCGGCTGTTTGATGCTCGTGCCGGGCGCATCGCGGTACTGCTGCTGATCGGCTGCCTGGGCCTGCTGCTGCGCGGACATGAAATCAATCCGGAAGTCGCCGGGCTCGCTGGCTTCTCGATCGCTTTCTACGGCCTGACCCGCATCCGCTCCGAGCCCGGCAAGGGCGGCGTCACCACCGGCATCGGCGGCGGCGTGGTTGCGCTGTCGATCGGCGTGGTACCGGCGCTGTTGGTACCGCTGCTGGCGGTGGCGCTGATATTTTTTCTGCGCGATGCGCGCAATCGCGATTTCCGGCGCGGAATCGGTATCGCGATTGGCGTGATGTTGCCGATCCTGCTCGCCTACCCGATTGCACTGAAACTCAACGGGCCGGTAGAGGCACGCACCTGGCTGGACGGGGTGCTGGGTGCGCCGTTTCTGACCGACGAGTCGCGGCGCGCCATGAACCCGCTGTACTTTCTGAATATCTTGCCCTGGTATGGTCTGCCAGCCCTGCCGTTTGCGCTGTGGCTATGGTGGCGCGACCGCGCCAAGCTGCGCGAACGCATCGAGCTTGCGTTGCCCCTGGTCAGCTTTGTCGCGCTGCTGGTGATGCTGTCCCTGGTCCGCGAATCGCGCGATCCCTCGGCGATGGTATTGCTGTTGCCGCTATCGCTGGCCGCCGCCAGCACCCTGGATCGCCTGCCGCGCGGTCTCGCCAGCTTCATGGACTGGTTCAGCGTGGTGTTCTTCGGCCTGCTGATTATCGCGTTCTGGTTGTACTGGACAGCGGCAATGACCGGCGTACCCGCAGCCGCCGCGCGTGCGGTGTCGATTCAGGCGCCGGGCTTTCTGATTTCGTTCAGTCCCGTGCCGTTCATGTTTGCCGTAGCGCTGTCCATCGTATGGCTCTATGCGGTGATTCGCGCCCACCGCAGCAACCGCCGCGCCATCGTCAACTGGGCGGCCGGCATCACCCTGATCTGGGTGTTCCTGAGCACGCTGATGCTGCCGGCTATCGATCATGTGCGCAGTTACCGTCTGGTCGTCGGCACCATCGCACAGCAACTACCGGCCAAGCGACAATGCATTGCCTCCACCCAGCTCGGCGATTCGCAACGCGCCCTGCTCGATTACTTTGCCGGGCTGCGCTTCATTCCGCTGACCGATACACGCTCCGCCGCTTGCGATTGGTTGCTGACGCAAGGCACCAATGCACAACCGCCGATCATCGATTCCTCATGGCGCAAAGTCTGGGAAGGCGCACGGCCCGGCGATCGTACGGAGCTGCTGCGCCTCTATCGACGTTGACGGATAGCGGGTCGATCAGGCCTTCGCCGCCGCGCGCCGATTTTCTTCCAGCTTGGCGTTGACCAGGGCAACGACTTCATCCAGCACATCCGACTGCATGCCCTTCTGCGTCGCCAGCGTTTTCACCAGCAGGTCGACCCGCTCGATATTCTGCGCGCCACCATACAGGGCACGCGCCGCCGATGAGGGGCTGCCCAGACCAAGCGCGGCATTGGCGTATTTCTCAAATGGCACCAGGTCTTTTTCATCGGCGCCGAGCCTTTTGCACAAGTCCCCCACCCAGGCGTAAATCGCGCGGGAAGCTTCGATATCCGAATGCACTGCGTCCTTGATGGGGCGCATGCCTTGACTGGTGATGCAGCGATAGTTGCCGGCCAGCAGCATGCTCCATTTGGCCAGCGGCACAAACACCGAGTTGTGCACCTTGAGCTTAACCGGCAATTCGATCAATTCCGTGCCGGTGTCGAAACGCACCGCGTCGATATCGGCTTCGAGCTGGCGCAGGATCGCGGTGTGCGCGTCTGAATCAAAACGCGCTGCCTTGAAGTTGGTCGGCAAACGCACCTGCAGCACATTGACCTTCTCTTCCGGCGGACGAAACGCCTGCGGATCGGGGCTGCACAGCGTCATGAACTTCGGATCGAAGCTGTCCCAGACGGTGGCATCGGTGTAGGCAACGCGGCAGGCCTTGATGTCGACGCCGGGGATGCGCGCTACATAAGGCAGCGGCGGCATGTTCATGATCGACATGCACGGCACCTTCGATTTGGCGACCGCATCAAGCAACTCACGCACGCCCGGCGAACGATACTGCGGCTCCTGCATGCCGAGCGCGATCAAGTCATAGTCGACCGGATTGACGTCGCCCGGCACGGCAGCAGACAGCTTGCCCGGCGCCTTGCGCGAATTGATCTCAACCAGGCCCTCGCGACCCTTGATCGGCATGCGAATGATCGCGCCGTCCGTGTTGAACGCCTCGACTTCCGCCGGCAGGCAAACCATTTTCGTATCGTGGCCGGCCAGCACCATCTTGGTGGCCAGCAGTGATCCATAGGACGCGCCCAGAATCAGTATTTTGTATTTCTTGCTCATCAACATCTCCTCAGTATTTTTATGGGTGCCGCTTTACTGTTGTTTCATCTGCTGCATGCTGCGTAAAAATTCAGGCGCCCTGCTGTAAACGCAAGTCGATCAACTCGATCCAGTGGCGAATCGGCGTTTGCGAACTCGCGTTCAGGCCGGATTCTATATGCGCAAGGCAACCGATATTCGCGGTCGCGATCATTTGCGGTGCACCAGACTCCAGCGCTGTCACTTTATTTGCGAGCAATTGTTGCGACAGTTCGGACTGCAATAGCGAATAGGTGCCTGCCGAACCGCAGCACAGATGGCCATCCGGCACCATCGTCAACTCGTATCCGGCGGCACGCAATAAATCTTCCACCACGCCTTTGATCTGCAAACCATGCTGCAGGCTGCAGGGCGAATGAAAAGCCAGCTTTTGTTTGGCTGCTGCGCCGCCCGCCAGTTTTTTGGATAGCGCGTCTTTTTCCTGCGCGATCACCTGGCTCACGTCGCGGAACAAGGCGGATACGCGTGCCGCCTTGGCGGCGTAGGCCGCGTCATTGCGCAGCATATGGCCATATTCCGCGACCATGGTGCCGCAGCCGGAGGCGGTGACCACGATCGCCTCCGCGCCCTGCTCAATGGCTGGCCACCAGGCGTCGATATTGCGCTTGATGAAGGCATGCGCCTGGTGCGGATCATTCAAGTGATGTGGAATCGCGCCACAGCAGCCCGCCTTCGCGGCGGTAATCAGCGAGATGCCGAGTTCATCGAGCACTCTCGCGGCGGCGGCATTAATACTCGGCGCCATCGCCGGTTGCACACAGCCTTCCAGCACCAACATTTTGCGCACATGACGAGGCTGAGGCCAGGCACCGGAGTCGCGCACCGCCGGAATTTTTTTGGCGAGCGCAGCAGGCAGCAAGGGTTTCATCGCACGACCGATCGCCAGCCCCATCTTGAATAAACCGGCCTGCGGCAGCACGGTTTTCAGCACCGTGCGCTTCAGGCGATCAATCGCACTGCGCTGCACCTTGCTCTCGACAATCTCGCGGCCGATATCCACCAGCCGTCCGTATTGCACACCGGAGGGACAGGTGGATTCACAGGCGCGGCAGGTCAGGCAGCGATCCAGGTGCAACTGCGTCTTGGCAGTGACCGGCGCACCTTCGAGCATTTCCTTCATCAGGTAAATGCGGCCGCGCGGGCTGTCGAGCTCATCACCCAGCAGGTTGTAGGTCGGACAGGTGGCGAGGCAGAAACCGCAGTGCACGCATTTGCGCAGGATCGAATCGGCCTCCTGGCCCTGCGGCGTGTCCTTGATGAAATCGGCGAGATTGGTTTGCATATGCGCTAGAAATTATCCATGCGACCGCAGTTGAGAATATTCGCGGGATCGAATGCCGCTTTCAGGTTGCGATGAATTTCCGTAAGCTTTGGCGGCAGCGGATGAAATACGCCCGTCGATTTGTCACCATTCTTGAATAACGTAACGTGCCCGCCGAGTGCCGCGACTTTTGCGCGCAGTGCTTTCGCGTCCGCATTGCCGCGCAGCCAGCGTAGCGCCCCGCCCCACTCAATCCATTGCGGCATATCGAGATTCAGCGGCGGTGTGGTGGACGGCAGTGAGACGCGCCACAGCGGTTCGCTACTTTGGAAAAATGTCGCGCGGTGGTCGCGCAGCTCTGCCCAGAAGGCATTTGCAGCCTGCGCTTCCATGACTTGGCCGCCGAGTTTTTCCTGCGCGGCCTTGACCCCGGACGCCGCGCCCGACAGGCGTACCAGCAACACATTTTCACGCCAGCTGGTGGCGGACAAAGGCAGCGGCTTGCCCGCCCATTCGTTGACGCGCTGAATCGCGGCAGCTTCATCAAGCTCAAAGCGCAAGGTGACTTCGGCGCTTGGCGTCGGCAATACCTTGAAGGAAATGTCCAGCACCACGCCGAGTGTACCCATCGCCCCCGTCATCAGCCGCGAGACATCGTAGCCGGCCACGTTCTTGATCACGCGTCCGCCGAAATGCAGGTCTTCGCCTTTGCCATTGACGATGCGCGTGCCCAAAACGAAATCACGAACTGCACCGGTGTAAGGACGGCGTGGCCCCGACAGGCCGCTGGCCACGGTGCCGCCGATGGTGGCGCCGCCGGAAAAATGCGGCGGTTCGAACGGCAGCATCTGCTTTTCTTTCGCCATCACCGCTTCGATTTCGGCCAACGGCGTGCCGGCCCGCACCGTCAGCACCAGCTCCTTGGGCTCGTAATCAATGATGCCGCTGTAAGCGCGCATGTCCAATGGCTCGCCCGTGCTGGCTGCGCCATAGAAAGCTTTGCTGCCGCCCGCACGAATCGCAAGCGGCGTCTTGCTGGCGGCGTGCTGTTTGATGCGCTCACTGAGTTGGGTGATGAATTCTTGCATTGAAGTTTGTAGTGATGGATGAGCGGATTGCAAAATTCAAACCCTAGCATTGGCGCGGTGTTTGAAGCATTTTTGCTCCGAAAGGCGCGCCGAATGGCGTTCTACGTTTTTGGGTACTTCTCGAAACCCTCAAATGTCGTCATTCCGGCGAAGGCCGGGACGACGGGATTTTTAAGAAGTTCCTAATTTTATCTGTCAAAACCGCGGAATCTCCGCATGCGGCAGTTGCCCGCCATGCACCCGCATGCGCCCGTACTCCGCGCAGCGCGCCAACGAAGGTATTGCCTTGCCGGGGTTGAGCAGCATCTCACCGTCAAACGCACGCTTCACCGCAAAAAATGCTTCGCGCTCCGCATCCGAAAACTGGCTGCACATCTGGTTGATTTTTTCGATGCCTACGCCGTGTTCGCCGGTGATGGTGCCGCCGTATTCGATGCACATTTCCA
>JANMXS010000175.1:0-13322 GCA_031394335.1 Burkholderiales bacterium | reverse complement strand
GGTGAACTGCGCAATGGCGAGATCACTGAATACGAAATCCACCCGGAAGACTTTGGCATGGTGATGGCCAGCAACCGCGCGCTCAAGGTGGAGGGTGCCGCGCAGTCCAAAACCATGCTGCTCGGCGTGCTGGACAACCAGGCCGGCGCACCCAAAGACATCGTGATCCTCAACGCCGGAGCGGCGCTGTACGCGGCCAACGTGTGCGACTCGATCAAATCCGGCATCGAACGCGCGCGCAACGCGATCGAATCGGGCGCCGCCAAGGCCAAGCTGGAGCAGTTGGTGGCGGTGACGAATCGCGTAGTGAAGACTTGATTATTAGTGTGCGGCTGACCGGCAAGGCATCGGTCTCAGGCCGAAAGTGTGGGCGGGGAGGTATCTTCTCCCCGGGACGTCCGCGCGCATCGAGGTAAGTCCGATCTTCAAGACGCATCCTTGGCGCGCCGCCTCGCAGGCGGCGTCTCGGCGGCTCTCTGACGGAACACGCCGCAAGCGCGTGAGGTCACATCCAGCAGGATCTTGATGATGGCCGCCTTCTGCCCGTCCAGGCGATCGGCAGGGCAGCCGACGGTCAACGCGGCGACCACCGTGCCATCGGCATCCATGATCGGGGCGGAGATGCCGGCGGCGTCTTCCACTGTCTGCCCCTTCACCACAGCGTAGCCGTTGACGCGGATCTTCTCGAGTTCGGCCTTGATGGAGTCGCGGTCCGTGACCGTGTGGCTGGTTAGCGACTTCAGCTTGGTCTTGGCGAAGTACGCCTTGCGCCAGGCGTCGTCCTGGTAGGCGAGCAGCACGCGCCCCGCAGTCGATGCATACAGCGGGCGGCTGGTGCCCGCCGGCACCGTGTAGCGGACTTGGCGCGGCGATTCGACCACTTCGATGTAGCTGGCCATCTGCGCCTCCCGGTCCAGCACGGCGAGGATCACGCTCTCCTGCGTGCGGTCCACCAACTCCTGCATGTAGGGCCGGATCATTTTGGGAAAGCGGCGGCCCGAGAGGATGTCCGATGCCAACCGGTAGGCGTGCGGCCCAATCTCGTAGAGCGCATTCGAATGCATCAGGTAGCCCTCAGCCACCAGCGTGCGCAGCAGCATCAGGAGGCTGCTTTTGGGCGCGCCCACTTGCGCGCTCAATGCGGCCAGCGTCAGACCGGACTGCGTCTGCGCGGTCACATGCAGGATCCCGAGCACGCGCATCATGGAGCGCGGGGCGGGCACGACGTCGGGCGCGGCCGGCGCGGAAAACGCCAGCTTCGGCTTGGTGGGCATCTTGAGTTTCGTCGTTGCGCTCATGGGAGGGATCCGGCGGTCGAGTCTTCGAAACGATTATTGCACGGGCACCGGCGGACCGGCCTTGACAGGCGGCGAGGCTCATTTACAATGATGAATGTCGTTCAGTAAACAGAATGCAGAATGACGCCCGGACCAGCGCAGCCTCCCGCCCAGCCGCGGCCCCACAGCCAGAAAAGGAAAGTATGGAAGAAATTGAAACCGTCGGGCTCGGCCTGTGCTTCGAAGATCTGCCCCTGGGCCGCAAGTTCAAGACAATAGGCCGGACCATCCAGGATGCCGACATCTGTGCCTTCATCAACGTGATCCACATGACCGAGGTCTTGTTCACCGACATGGAGTTCGTCCGCACGCAGTCGGATATCAAGGGCCGCCTGGCGCCCGGGTCCATGTGCTACTGCATCGCCGAGGGCCTGCTGACGCAGTCGACCATGCAGCACACCGGCTATGCATTCCTCAACATGGAGCTCAACATCGAGCGGCCTGCGTTCGCCGGCGACACCCTGCATGTGGAATGCGAGGTGATCGAGTCGCGGCGCAGCGCCAGCCGCCCCAATCGCGGGCTGGTCCGCACCCGCAACCGCGTCGTCAACCAGAGCGGCGAAGTGGTCCTGACTTACACGCCCTTGCGGATGGTCAAGGCGCGCACCGACGGCACGGGCGGAAAGGCTGTGGCATGAAGGGCCTGCAAGGACGCCGCGTGATCCTCACCGGCGGGGCCAGCGGCATCGGCCGCGCTGCAGCATTGCGTCTGGGTGCCGAAGGCTGCGTGGTCGGCATCTTCGACCTGAACGAATCGGGTGCGCAGGACACGGCCCGTGCGATCACCGAAGCGGGCGGCCAGGCGGTCGCCTATCGGGTTGACATCGCCGACCGCGCGCAGGTGTCCGCGGCGCACACCGGCTTCGAGGCACAGTTCGGCCCAGTCGAAGGGCTGGCGAACATCGCCGGCTGGGATGCGGCCATGAACTTCCTCGACACCGACCCCGAGTTTTGGGACAAGGTGATCCGCATCAATCTCTACGGTCCGCTGACAATGCACCACGTCGTGCTGAAGGGGATGGCCGCGCGCGGCTTCGGGCGCGTGGTGAACATCTCGTCCGACGCGGGCCGCGTGGGCTCGTCGGGCGAAGCCGTCTATTCCGCCTGCAAGGGCGGCATCATCGCCTTCGGCAAGACGGTGGCGCGCGAATTGGCAGGCAAGGGCGTGACAGTCAACACCCTGTGCCCCGGGCCGACCGACACGCCCATTCTGCAAAGCTTCTTCGGCGCGGGCGAGGCCGGCGTCAAGATCGCCGAGGGCCTCAAGCGGGCCATTCCCATGAAGCGCCTTGGCGAACCGGAAGACTACGCCGCCATGATCGCGATGCTGCTGTCCGACGACGTGGCCTATATGACGGGGCAGACCTTCAGCATCTCCGGCGGACTGACCATGCACGGCTGACAGCCACACTGAGAACCCACCCATGACCACCCATTTCGAAGACATCCTGTACGAGAAGCGCGACGGTGTCGCGCGCATCACCATCAACCGGCCCAAGTCGTACAACGCGTTCCGCGCCGGCACTTGCGAGGAGATCATCTCCGCGATGAAGGATGCCGATCACGACCGGGCGGTCGGCGTCGTGGTGATCACCGGCGCGGGCGACAAGGCGTTCTGCACCGGCGGCGACCAGTCCTCGCATTCGGGCAGCTATGGCGGGCGGGGCGTCGTCGGACTGCCAGTGGAGGAAATGCAGGGCGCCATCCGCGACTGCCGCAAGCCCGTCATCGCCCGGGTCAACGGCTACGCTATCGGCGGCGGCAACGTGCTGGTGACGGTCTGCGACCTCGCCATCGCCTCCGAGACCGCGATCTTCGGCCAGGTCGGGCCCAAGGTGGGATCGGTCGATCCTGGCTGGGGCACGGCTTACCTCGCGCGCACCGTCGGGGAAAAGCGCGCTCGCGAGATCTGGTATCTGTGCCGGCGCTATCCCGCCCAGGAGGCATTCGCCATGGGCCTGATCAACCGGGTCGTGCCGGCGGACCAGCTCGATATCGAGGTCGAACTCTGGTGCCGCGAAATCCTGGAAAAGAGTCCGACCGCCCTCGCCATCGCCAAGCGTTCTTTCAACCAGGATTCCGACTCCATCCGCGGCATCGGCAACCTTGGCTTCGAGGCCGTGGCCCTGTATTACCAGACCGAGGAATCGAAGGAGGGCGTGCGCGCCTTCCTCGAAAAGCGCAAGCCCAATTTCCGCGGATGAAGTTTCCATCCCGGGCAGCGCAACAGGCCGACATCGAATGCATTTCAACGACGGCCAGATCCAGGTTCGCGACCTGATCCGCCGGGTCGCGCGCGAGAAGGTCGCACCGCGTGCCAACGAGATCGACAGTACGGCCGAGTATCCGCACGACATGTACGCGCTGCTGAAGGACCTCGGCCTTTTCACGCTGCCTTTTCCGGTCGAATACGGCGGCATGAACAGCATGGTGTCGGCATGCTTGGCGATCGAGGAATTCGGGCGGGTCTGCTACAACACAGCCTACCTTCTGCTGCTGCAGTGGCTGCCCTTCGGCGCCCTGCTTGCCGGCGGCAACGACGAGCAGAAGGCCCGCTTCCTGCCGGGCCTGGCCAGTGGCACGCTGCGCGGTGCGTTCGCCAGCACCGAGTCGCAGAGCGGCTCCGACGTCGGTGGCATCAAGACCCGCGCGCGCCGCACCGAGAGCGGTTACCGGCTTTCGGGCTCCAAGATCTGGTGCACCAATTCGCACATCGCGGATTTCATCCTGGTGGCGGCCAAGGTCGGCGCACCCGAGGAAGCCTCCGGCATCGGGCTCTTCGTCGTGGAACGCGGCGCGGCTGGGCTGGAGATCGGCCGCAAGGAAGAGAAGACCGGCGCGCGCGGCGTGCCCTCGTGCCCGCTGTTCTTCAACGACGTGTTGGTGCCCGAGGCCAACCGGATCGGGGACGAGAAGAAGGGTTTCCGGCTGGTCATGGAAGCCTTCAACCGGAGCCGCCCGCTGATCGGCGCGCGCGGTGTGGGCCTGTCGCAAGGCGCGATTGATCACGCCATCAACTTCGTGCAGAACCGCGCCGCCTTCGGGAGCAACGTCAGCGAGTTCCAGGGCGTGCGCTGGATGCTCGCGGACATGGCGATCCAGACCGAGGCGGCGCGCAATCTGGTCTACGCCGCCGCCGAGATGGTCGATCGCGGCGCGCCGGCTGCCGAGCTGGCGCCGATGGCCGCCATGGCGAAATGCTTCGCCAGCGACACGGCGATGAAGGTCGCCACCGACGCGGTCCAGCTATTCGGCGCGGCCGGCATCTCGTCCGAATACCAGATCAACCGTTATTTCCGCGACGCCAAGGTGCTGCAGATCATCGAAGGCACCAACCAGATCCAGCGCAACATCATCGGCGACAGCCTGCTGGGCAAGGTGCCGCGCGCCGCGGCTTGAACCAGGAAGACTGAAAATGAACCTCAAGGACGCAGGCTCTTTCCCCTTCGACGACAGCGCGAAGGCCAGCGGCCCCCTGGCGGGTGTGCGCATCCTCGACCTCACGTCCAACGTGCTCGGGCCGCTGGCCACCCAGACTCTGGGCGATATGGGCGCGGACGTGATCAAGATCGAGTCACCGGACGGCGACGCGATGCGCAACAATGGCCCGGGCCGCCATCCCGGCATGTCCGCGTTCTTCCTGAACATGAACCGCAACAAGCGAAGCGTCGTCCTGAACCTCAAGAACCCCGCAGCACGCGAGGCGCTGATGCGCATGGTCGCGAAGGTCGATATCGTGGTCCACAGCATGCGCCCGCAGGCTGCGGCCCGGCTCGGCTTGGACTATGCAACGCTCTGCGCGTGCAATCCGCGCGTCATATTCGCCTGCGCACCGGGCTACCGAGCCGGCGGCCGGTACGCCAACCGGCCCGCCTTCGACGACGTCATCCAGGGCGAGAGCGGGCTGGTCGATCTGGTGCATCGTGCCACCGGAGATGTCGGGTTCCTGCCCACGGTGCTGGCCGACAAATTGTGCGGCGTCATGCTCGCTTCGGCGCTGGGCATGGCGCTGTATGCGCGCGAGCGCAGCGGGCGCGGCCAGGAGGTGCAGGTGCCGATGCTGGAATCGATGCTGTCGTTCAATCTCGTCGAGCACCTGTGGACCGGTGCCTTCGGCACCGAGGAAGGCCAGTTCGGATATGTGCGCGCCTTGTCGCGCCATCGCAAGCCGTACGCGACCACTGACGGCCACATCTGCGTCATGGCCGTCGATGACCCGCAATGGAAGCTCTTGTTCCAGGCGCTGGACCGCGGCGACCTGATCGAGGACGAACGCTACTGCAGCATGGTTGTCCGGTCCAAGAATATCGACTCCCTGTATTCGCTTGTCGCCCAGGAGATTGGCAAGCGCAGCACGGCCGAGTGGCGCACCCGGTTCGACAGCCATGACGTGCCGAACGGCAACGTGCAGCGGCTGGACGACCTTCCCAAGAATCCTTATCTCGCCGAATCGGGGTTTTTCGTCCACTACGAACATCCCTCGGAGGGCGCGGTCACGACCACGGCGATACCCACCCAGTTTTCCTCGACACCCGCGAGCATGCGGCGGTTCCCGCCCAAGCTGGGCGAACACACGCGCGAGGTGCTGAAGGAGTTGATGCTGGAAGACACGGTCATCGACGCCCTTGCCGGCGCAGCCTCATGAAGGAACTCAGCCGCTTCGAGGTCTCGGAGGCCGAGCTGCCGGCGAGCCTGGTCGAGCTGCGCGGGGAGGTTCGTGAATTCCTGCGCGAGCAGCGCGAACTCGGGCCGGATCGAGGCGGGTACGCGCGCACCGCGCAGGGCTGGGATCGCTACGACCCGAGTTTTAGCCGCAAGGTCGCGCAGCGCGGCTGGATCGGCATGACATGGCCCAGGCAGTACGGCGGCCAGGCCCGCAGCGCGCTGGAGCGCTATGTAGTCGCCGAAGAACTCCTGTCGGCCGGAGCACCGGTGCGCGCACATTGGCTGGCCGACCGCCAGATCGGCCCGCTGCTGCTCGGCGTTGGAACACCGGAGCAGAAAGCCACGCACCTGCCGCGCATCGCTGCGGGGGAGTGCTACATCTGCGTGGGTTTGAGCGAGCCCGATTCGGGGTCCGACCTGGCATCGATACGCACCAAAGCGACCCGCGTCGACGCGGGCTGGTGCATAGACGGCACCAAGGTCTGGACCAGCTATGCGCATAAGGCGCATCTCATAAATGTTTTCGCCCGCACCTCGCCGCGGTCCGACGAAGATCGTCACGCGGGTGTGACGCAGTTCCTTGTCGACCTCAAGAGTCCCGGCGTCACCATCCGGCCGATCTTCAATCTGGCCCGCGACCATGACTTCAACGAAGTCGTTTTCGACCAGGTCGTGGTTGGCGACGACCGCGTCATTGGCCGCGTCGACCACGGCTGGAAGCAGGTCACCGGCGAACTCGCCCACGAGCGTAGCGGCTCCGAACGCTGGCTCAACGCTTACGGCTTGCTGGTCGCGCTGATCGACGTGGCCGGCAAGGACGGCACTGCCGACACCGCCGCACGTGTCGGGCGGCTGGTCGCGCAGCTGTGGACTCTGCATCGCATGTCGTTGTCCATCGCCGCCATGATCGAGCGCGGCGAGACGCCCGACGTGGAAGCGGCCCTCGTCAAGGACCTGGGTACCCATTTTGACCAGGATGTGCCCGCGGTGGCGCGCGAGGCCGTGTCCGAGCAGCTACGCGCGCAGCTGCTCGCTGGCGACCGCTTCAACGTCATGCTGGACCGCGCGCTGCTGTACGCGCCTTCGCACACTATCCGGGGCGGCACCCAGGAAATCCTGCGCGGGATCGTCGCCCGCGGCCTGGGGTTAAGGTGAACATGAACGCTTGCGCCGCCGAAAACAAAGCCATGCGCGAGCTGCTGGTGGACAGCGCCCGGCGCATTTTTACGGACTACAACACGCGCGACACCCGTGAAGCGGCGGAGGCCGGTCAATGGCCGTCCGAGCTGTGGGACGCCATAGCGGCGGCAGGTCTGGCCGCCGCGGCCACCTCGGGCGACCGGGGCGGCGTCGATGCCGATGCGACCGATGTCGCCGCGCTGGTCCACACCGCCGGAGGTATGGCGGTGCCGGTGCCGCTGGTCGAAACCTTGCTGGCCGAACAGGTGCTGGCCGCAGCGGGGCTGCCCGCTGTCGGCGGGCCGGCCACCATCGGGCCGGTGCTGCGCGGCGACACGCTGCGGCTGGCGCGCACGCCCTCCGGCTGGCGGCTGGACGGCGTGCTGCATCGCATCCCCTGGGGCCGCGACGCGAGGGCGCTGGCCCTCATCGCCCGGCACGAAGCCGGCTGGGCAACCGTGCGTGTGCCCAATCGCCAGGCGGTGGAGATCGAGGAGGGATGGAATTTCGCCCGGGAGCCGCGCGACAGCTTGCGCTTCGAGAACTTCGCCGTGGCGCAGGAAGACGTCGTCACTGCCGGCGGAATGGACCTCCAGGCGCTGTTGCTGCGCGGCGCCTTCTTCCGCACGCTGCAAATGGCGGGTGCGCTGGAGCAGGTGCTGCGTATGACGGTGGGCTACGCCAATGAACGGGTGCAGTTCGGCCGTCCGATCGCCAAGTTCCAGGCCATCCAGCAGCAGATCGCTGTGCTGGCCACGCATGTCGGGGCATCCAGCGCGGCGGCCAACGGCGCGCTTGAGGCCGGGCGCGGGGCGGGCGGCGGCGCCTTCCAGGTCGCGGCGGCCAAGGTCCGGGTGGGCGAAGCGGCGGGCATCGCCGCGTCCATCGCGCACCAAGTCCATGGTGCGATGGGATTCACCCACGAGCACGCCCTGCATCGCAGCACCCGCAGACTGTGGTCGTGGCGCGACGAGTTCGGCGGCGAACAGGAATGGGCCGCCTACGTGGGCCGGCTGGCGGTCGCGGTCGGCGGGGAAGGGCTGTGGGCGTTCCTCACCGCCCCAACGGAAAAGACATGAAACAGGAAAAATCTTCCAATGGACCGATGACCGGCATCCGCGTCCTCGACTTCACCAACATGCTGGCCGGGCCGTACTGCACGCGCCTGCTGGCCGATCTCGGCGCCGAAGTGCTCAAGGTCGAGCCGCCCGGCGGCGATCACAACCGCACGCGCCGGCCGGTGCGCGAGGGCTACAGCAGCTTCTTCGGCCACGTGAACTGCGGCAAAAAAAGCATGGTCCTCGACCTGAAGAGCGCCCAAGGCCGCGCCGCCGCGGTCGCGCTCGCCAAGGAGTGCGACGTGATCGTGGAAAACTGGCGGCCGGGGGTGTCCGCTCGGCTGGGTGTGGGCTACGAGCAGCTTTCCAAGCTCCGGCCAGACCTGGTCTATTGCTCCATTTCGGGTTTCGGGCAGACCGGCCCCAAGTCGCTGCGGCCCGCCTACGCGCCGATCATGCATGCGGCGAGCGGCTACGACCTGGCGCAGATCAACTACCAGGGCGGCGGGCGTCCTGCCAACACGGCGACGTTCACGGCGGACGTGTTCGGCGGCATGTCGGCGTTCGGCGCCGTGCAGACGGCGCTGTTCCAGCGCGAGCGCACGGGCAAAGGTCAGTACATCGACGTCGCCCTGCTGGACGGCATGCTGAACCTGCTGGTTTATGAGTGCCAGGAAGCGCAAGCGCCGTCGCCCGAAACCGTGCGCGTCTACCAGCCGCTGGAAACGAAAGACGGCTTCGTGGTCGTGGCACCGACCAGCCAGAAGAATTTCGAGAACTTGGTGCAGGTGGTGAAACAGCCCGAGTGGCTCGAAGACCCACGCTTCAGGCGCACTCGCCAGCGCGAGGCGAACTGGACCGAGTTGATGCGGCTGGTCGAGCAGTGGACGCGGGAGCGCAGCGGCCTCGAATGCGAAGACCGGATGCTCGCCGGCGGCGTGCCCTGCACGCGTTACCTCACCGTTGCCGAAGCCCTGGCCGATCCGCAGCTGAAGGCGCGCGGCGCGCTGACCGAAGTCGTCGACGCCGCCGGCAGCTACCAGGTGCCCAACGCGCCGTGGCAGATGCCCGGCACCCATGCCGCGCCCCGGCCACGCGTAGCCGGCCTGGGCGAGGACACGGCGGACATCCTGCGCGACCTTCTCGGCTACACCGAAGACCAGGTGCAGGCTTGCGCGCCGGCTGCCGCGGCGGCGCATTGAACCAGGTGAGGGAGAGTGAGATGAACGACGACCCGGCGGAAATCCTGTATAGCTGCGATGCGGATGGCGTCGCGACCCTTACGCTGAACCGGCCGGACAAGTACAACGCCTTCACCAAAAACATGGTTGGCCGGTGGGCGGGCTTGCTGCAGCAGGCCACGGACGACGACAGCGTGAAGGTGATCGTGCTGACTGGCGCGGGTAAGGCGTTCTGCGCGGGCGGGGACGTGGGTGCGCAGAAGGAGCGCGCCAACAATGACGCGCTGGAGCGCAAGAACTTCCTGTGGCGCCACGTGCACCGCATCGCGCTGCTGATGGAACAGCTCGACAAGCCCACCATTGCCGCCATCAACGGCACGGCGCGTGGCGCCGGCCTGGACATGGCCCTGATGTGCGACCTGCGGCTGATGGCCCGAACGGCCAAGCTGGCGGAGAGCTATATCAACGTCGGTCTGATCGCTGGCGACGGCGGCGCCTACTACCTGCCCCGGCTGATCGGCATGCCGCGCGCGCTGGAACTACTCTGGACCGGGCGCGAGGTTGGCGCCGAGGAGGCCGAGCGTGTCGGCATGGTCAACCGGGCGGTGGCGGACGAGAGCCTGATGGAAGAAACCTATGCGCTCGCGCGCAGCATCGCGGCCCAGCCCTTCGAGGCGATCCGGGCCTACAAGCGCGTGGCCTACCAGGGCATGAATATGGGCCTGGCGGCACACCTCGACATGGTGTCCTCCCATATGTCGGTGCTGCGCGACACACCCGAACATCGCCAGCGGGTGGAGGCATTCCTGCAGCGCAAGAACAAGGCCTGAGCCATGCGCGCGATCCTTTGTACATCCTTCGGACCGCCCGACAAGCTGGTGCTGGCGGACCTACCGGCTCCAGTCCCCGGGCCGGGCCAGGCGCTGGTGCGCGTGCAGGCCGCCAGCGTCAATTTTCCCGACACGCTGATGATCCAGGGCAAGTACCAGCACCAGCCCGGCGTGCCGTTCACGCCGGGCTACGAACTGGCGGGCGTCATCGAGAAAGTGGTTGCCGACGGCCCCACCGGGCTGCGACCGGGCGACCACATCGTCGCGATGATGCGCTCGGGCGGATTCGCCGAGCAGGCGGTGGTGCCGCTGGACCGCTGCTGGAAGATTCCCGCGGGCATGGATCCCGTCATCGCCGCGGCTTTTCCGCTGGCCTATGGAACCAGCTACCACGCGCTGAAGGACCGCGCCCAGTTGCGGCGGGGCGAAACCCTGCTGGTGCTGGGCGCGGCGGGCGGCGTCGGCCTCGCGGCGGTGCAGTTGGGCAAGCTGATGGGCGCGCGGGTCATCGCCTGCGCTTCCTCCGCGGACAAGTTGCGTACCTGCGCGGCGCATGGCGCCGACGCCGGCATCAACTATGAGCAAGAGGACTTCCGCGCGGCGGTCAAGCGCATCACGGACGGCGCGGGCATCGACGTGGTCGTCGATCCGGTGGGCGGCCGTTTCACCGAGCCCGCCGTGCGCAGCATGGCCCGGGGCGGCCGCCATTGCGTGGTGGGATTCACCGCCGGCGAGATTCCGCGGCTGCCCCTCAACTTGCCCCTGCTCAAGGGATGCGCCATCGTCGGCGTCGCATGGGACACCTATTCCCGCAGCGTCCCCGAGGGCGGACGGCGCAACATGGCCGAACTGATCGATTGGATCGCGTCGGGCAAGCTGGTTCCCGTGGTCGGCGTGACCTATCCGCTCGAACAGGCAGCACGCGCGCTCGACGACCTGATGCAACGCCGGGTGCAGGGCAAGATCGTGCTGATCCCCTGAGAAAACGCCAAGGACCGCATGAAGGCTCCCCTCACACTGCAGCTCGGCCGCTTCATTGCGAAGCTGCGCCATTCCGATCTTCCGCAAGACGTCGCCTCGCGCATTGCGGTCGCTTTCACCGACACCGCGGGCGTGATGGTCGCCGGGGCGGTCGACCCCGCGTCCCGGTTGCTCAGGACCATCCTGGCGCCGGCCGGCGGCGAGGCCACCTTGTTGAGCGACGGCGCGCGTGCCTCCGCCATGGACGCTGCGTGGATCAACGGCACGGCCGCGCACGCGCTCGACTACGACGACAGCGCGCGGCGCGGCGGCCATGTGAGCGCCGTGCTCGTGCCGGCGATCCTCGCGGAGGCCCAGGCGCTCGGCGCCTCGGGCAAGCAGATGCTCGTTGCCTACGCGGCCGGCTACGAAACGCTGTCCGAGCTGATCTGGCGCGATCCCGGGCAACACCACGAAAAAGGCTGGCACCCGACCGGCGTCTTCGGTGCGGTGGCGGCGGCCGCGGCGTGCGCGTCGCTGCGCGGCCTGGACGCCGAACAGTCGGCGATGGCGATCGCGATCGGCGCCTCGCAGAGCGCCGGCCTGATCGCCAACGTCGGCACCATGACCAAGCCCCTGCATGCCGGCAAGGCCGCCCATACGGGAGTCGTGTCGGCGCGGCTGGCGCAGGCCGGTTTCACCGCGGCGGCCGATGCCTTCGAGCATGCGCCGGGCTTCCTCACGGCGTTCTCGCCGGGCAGTGCCATCGACGTCACCACCGCGGTTCGCGCGGGCGAGGTGTGGCGCCTGTGCGGCGAGAATCCGCTGAACGTCAAGCAGTACCCGCTTTGCTACTACACCCAGCGCACCATCGACGGTACGCTCGACCTGATGCAGGCGAACCCGGTGCGCGCCGCCGACATCGAGCGCATCACAGTCAACATCAGCCCGCGCAACGCGACCATCCTGCGCTACGCGCTGCCGCAAACCGGGCTGGAGGCCAAGTTCAGCGTCCAGTTCGCGGCGGTCTGCTCGATCATCGCGGGGCGCCCCGGCCTGGCCGAACTGACCGATGAATTCGTCGGCCGGGACGATGTGCAGATGCTGATGAAACGTGTCAGCGTCATCCGCGACGAGCGCGATGACCCCCAACTGCCGGGCTACGCCATCTTCGACCAGACAGTGGTCGAGCTGCGCGACGGCCGCCGGGTGGAAGGGCCGCGTGTGAACAAGGTGCGCGGCGGATCGGACCTGCCGCTCACGCGCGACGCGCTGCGCGCCAAGTTCGACGACTGCATGCGCCACGGCGGCGGGGAGGCCAGCGACGAGTTGTTCGACATGCTGATGTCGCTGGAGCTCCTCGACCGGATCGACCGGCTGGTGGCCGCGCTGGTCCCGGCGCACGGGTTCCACACCCACCAACAGGCAGGAAAGAAATGAAGCAGCACACCATCATCACCGGCGTGATTGGCTCCGACGCCCACATCGTCGGCGAATGGGCGATCCGGCACGCCTTGCGCGCTGCGGGGTTCAAGGTAGTGTCGCTGGGCGCTTTGGTGCCGCAGGAAGAATTCATCAAGGCGGCGATCGAGACCCATGCGGACGCGATCCTGGTCTCCTCGATCTATGGCCAGGGCCGCATCGACTGCGCCGGCTTTCGCGACAAGCTCACCGAAGCGGGTGTGAAGGACATCATCCTGTACATCGGCGGCAACCTGGCGATCGGCGACTACGATTTCGAATCGGTGGCGCAGGACTACAAGGCGATGGGCTTTCACCGCGCCTACCCGGCCACCACCATGCCGCAAACCGCCATCGACGACCTGCGGCGTGACCTGGGCATCATGCAGGACACGCAGGACATGCCGGCCAGCGGCGGGGACGCGGCATCCGGGCGATGAGCGCCGCCCTGCTGATTGACTTTGGCAGCACTTACACCAAGCTGCGCGCAATCGACTTGGAGCGCAGGGCGATCCTCGGCTCCGGCCAGGGGCCCTCCACGGTGGCACAGGACATCACGATCGGCATGAAGGCCGCGCTGGCCGACCTCGAGCGCCGCTGCGGCGCACTCCCCAGCTTCAAGTACCGCCTGGCCTCCAGCAGCGCGGCCGG
>JANMXS010000174.1:0-11431 GCA_031394335.1 Burkholderiales bacterium | reverse complement strand
AACGGCCGCCACGGTGATCGCCGCGTCGCTGACCGGGCACCTGGTGATGTCGACCATGCATACCAACAGCGCGGTCGAAAGCGTGGTCAGGCTGCTCGATTTCGGCATGGACCCGTTCAACTTCGCCGATGCAATGCTGGGCATCGTTGGCCAGCGCCTGGTGAGACGCCTGTGTACATCCTGCCGCGAGGCCGATCTGGCCACGGTTGAAGAAATTGACAAGCTCGCCGCCGAATATTGCAGCGGCACCACGCTCAATGCCGGCGAGGTCGTCGCCGATTGGCGTACCCGTCACGGCGACAGCAGCGGTGATCTCAAGCTCCACCGCGCAGTTGGCTGCGAACAATGCGGCCATAGCGGCTACGCGGGGCGACTGGGTTTACATGAATTGCTGGTTGGCTCGGAAGCGGTGAAACGGAAAATTCACGCCCGAGCTGGCGTCGCCGAGCTGACCCAAACCGCAATGGCCGAAGGCATGTTGAGCATCAAGCAGGACGGCATCGAAAAAGTTCTGCAAGGCCAGACCGATATGAAGCAGGTGCAGGCCAGCTGCCTGTAGTGTCTATCCTGGGCTAAAGCAGAGCGGGGCCGACAGATTCTGCCGGCCCCGCTGGTTTCTTGTTTCCGCTTCTTTAAGCAGAAACGCTTATTCAGCCTTGATATTGCGTTCCACTACCAGTTTTTTCCAGGTAATAATTTCCTTGGCAATTTGCGCCTTGAACACCTCCGGCGTACCACCTGCGGGAAGCACCCCGTTTTTTTCCAGCTGTTCAGCAGTTTCTTTCAGCTGCAGAATTTTGTTGGCCTCGCTGTTCAGGCGGTCAACGATCGCCTTGGGCATGCCCTTGGGGCCAATCAGGCCATGCCAGATCGCGACGTCATAGCCGGGCAGGCCCGATTCTGCGATGGTCGGCACATTCGGCAGTGCCGCCAGGCGCTTGCTGGTGGTCACGCCGATCGCCTTCAATTTGCCTGCGTTCACCTGCGAAATGGACTCAGCCGTGGTACTGAAGAAAATATTGGTCTGTCCGCCGATGGTATCGGTCATGGCCGGGCCCGAACCCTTGTAGGGAATGTGGTTCATCTTGATGCCGGCGATGCTGGCAAACAGCTCGCCAGTCATATGGGTGATGCTGCCGGTGCCGGCCGAGGCGAACGTCACTTCATCGGGCTTGGACTTGGCCAGCACGATCAATTCCTTGGCAGTCTTGGGCGCGAAATCCACATTCGATACCAGCAGCATCGGGCCCTGCGACAACTGGATGATGGGCGTGATGTCGTTGACCGGATCATATTTCGCCTTGTAGATGGCCTGATTGGTGGTGTAGCTCGAGGCAACCAGTGTCAATGTGTAGCCGTCCGGCGGTGAAGTGACGCCGGCTTCGGTGCCGATGTTTCCGCCAGCGCCTGGACGATTATCGATGATCACCGGTTGGCCCAGTGCGGTCTGCAAACGCTGGGCGATAAAACGCGCGATAAAGTCAGAGCCGCCGCCGGGCGCGAACGGAACGATGATCTTGATCGGCTTGGTCGGGTAGGCCTGGGCGGATGCCGCGCCGGGCGCGACAACAATGGCGGCTGCGGCAATGGCCACAACGATTCGGATAAGCGCAGTACGGAACATGGAGTATCCCCTTGTAGTTTTGATTTGGATTAAAGGCTTATATATGCCAGTCCGAGCATTATGTCAGAGCGGATTGATGGCGACATTTTTTTGCCTGATGCCAAGTTTGCCAAAATCCGCAGCCCCGACCGCGTTAGCGGTTGCCGGCGAGTGGCCGCGCATCCGTATAATTATGAAATGTCCACAACTGCACCCGCCGCCGCAACAGCAACCTTCAAGTCCGATGCGTCCGTGATGTCGCTGATCGGTTTTGCCCACGCCACGTCACATTTTTTCCACCTGTTGCTGCCGCCGTTGTTTCCCTGGTTCATGCAGGAGTTCGGGCTGGGCTTCGCCGAGGTCGGTACCTTGATGACGGTGTTTTTCGTGATCTCCGGCATCGGCCAGGCCCTGGCCGGCTTTGTGGTTGATCGTTTCGGCGCGCATCGTGTGCTCTGCGGCGGGGTGGCGCTGCTCACGTGTTCCGGCCTGTTGGTTGTCATCGCTCCCGGTTTCGCCGCACTGTTCGCAGCGGCGGCGGTCGCCGGCCTCGGCAACAGCGTCTTTCATCCGGCCGATTTCACGTTGATCAACCGGCGCGTATCGGTGCCACGCCTGGGCCACGCGTTTTCCATGCATGGCATCACCGGCAACCTGGGCTGGGCGATCAGCCCGATTTTCATGACCACGCTCGCCATCGCCTTCGGCTGGCGCGCCGCCGGCCTTGGTGCAGCCCTGGTCGGCGCGCTGGCGCTGGCGTTCCTGATCTGGAAACGCGATCTGCTGCAATACGAAATCAGGCAAAAGAGCGTACTCAACAAACCTGCCAACCAGGCGCCTGACACTCAGGGCAGCGGCGCCTGGAGTTTTCTGGGGGTGCGCGTGATCTGGCTTGCGTTTGCCTATTTCCTGCTCACCACCTTTGCCTTTGGCGCCCTGCAAAATTTCGCACCCTCCCTGCTGAGCGAGTTGTACGGCCTGTCGATTGCCATTGCTACCTCGGCCCTCACTGCCTATCTGCTGGGCGGCTCGGCCGGGCTGGTATTGGGCGGCTTTCTGGTCAAGGGCAGACAATCGTTCGAATATCTGATCGCATCGTCCCTCGTGGTCGGCGCGCTGCTCGCGTTCCTGCTGGCTTTCGCGATCGTGCCCGGCTGGCTGGTGCTGCCGTTGATGGTGGTAATGGGTTTCAGCGTCGGCATCGCCGGCCCGTCGCGCGATATGCTGGTGCGTCGCGCCACCGCTGCAAGGCTGGGCGAGGGCGCATTCGGCCGCGTCTACGGCTTCGTTTATTCGGGGCTCGATGTGGGACTGGCGATTGCGCCCATCGCCTTCGGCCTGTTGCTGGACGCGCATCTACCCAGGCTGGTATTCATCGGGGTCGGCGTGGCCTTCATGCTGGCGATCGTCGCCGCCTTGGCAGTGGGTCGCGATGCAAGCAAGCATCAGTCAGCGGCTTCGCGCTGATCACAGAAGCAGGTGGCCTGCGCCTTCCCGTAAAAAATGGCCGGTCTTTACCGATACATCAAGATATCTCCGGAAGCACGCTCTGCAGCCACGATGCAGTATGCGAGGGCCCCAGCACCTCGCAGGAAAATCGCGCTTTCATGCTGCGCTTCAGGCCCAGTACTGCGTGGTCCTTGCTGATCAGTGCGGCGGCACCGGCATGGGCGGCGAGCTCCAGAAACTTCTGGTCATCCTGGTCGCGGCAGCGCGGCACGATGCCCGGCAGCGAGGCGCGTTCCGCCACGAATTCGGCGTAGGCGAGATAGCGTTCCAGTGCGATACCTTGCGCATCGGCGTCGAGCTTGAAAATCGGATAGGCCAGAACCCGGGTCAGCTCATCCACGCAGGCGGCATTAGTGACGATGGTAACCCGTCGCCGGTTGATCGCATCCATCAACAGCGGCATGCCGCCATCTTCGAACACCAGCCAGTCAAGGACAATATTGGTGTCGAGTACCACGCGTGGCGCCGTGTTCACGACGCTCACAGGGAATTCGCGGCAGCGTATGCCGAGGCCCATGCCCACTGGAAATTGAAACCGCCCAGATGCCCGGTCACGTCCACCACTTCGCCAATGAAATACAGGCCTTTTACTGCGCCGGCTTCCATGGTCTTCGACGACAGCCCGTGCGTATCCACACCACCCAGCGTCACCTCGGCCTTGTTATAGCCCAGGGTGCCGGAAGGTTTGACTTGCCAGTCCTCGAGCGCGGCGACCGCTTCCTGGTAAGCGCGGTCGGTGAATTGGTTATTGGCTTTGATCAAGGCGTGCGCTTCGCTCCACTGCTGGGCAAAGCGTTTCGGGAAAATTTCCGCCAGCACATTATTGAATTGCGCCTTGGACGAACGCTGTTCGCGCAGCCACTGGGCCTGGCCGGCATTGGACAGCAGATTGATGTGCACCGGATTCTTTGCCGGCCCGTCCTGCCAATAGGACGAAATTTGCAGAATCGCCGGACCGGAAATGCCGCGATGCGTAAGCAACAGGGCCTCGCGAAAATTTCCGCCGTTGCAGCTGACTTCAGCATCTAACGAAATACCGGAAAGATCGCCGTAACGTTCAAGTGTTTGCGGGTCAAAACTCAGCGGCACCAGCGCTGGGCGCGGCGGTACCACCTTCAGACCAAATTGCTCGGCGATTTTGTAGCCGAACGGGGTGGCGCCGATTTTGGGCGCCGACAATCCGCCGGTGGCGATGACCAGCGCGAAGCTGCTGACGCTGCCTTGCTCGGTATGCACCTGAAATGCATTTCTTTCGCGCTCCACGCCATTGACCGCACAAGGCATGCGCCACTTCACCTGGCCGCGATCGCACTCGGTTTTCAACATCTGGATAATTTCAGTGGCGCTATCGTCGCAGAACAGCTGGCCCAGGGTTTTCTCGTGATACTTGATGCCGTGCCTTTCCACCAGTTTGATGAAATCCTGCGGCGTGTAGCGGGCCAGGGCAGAGCGGCAGAAATGCGGGTTCTGCGACAGGAAATGCTCGGGTCTGGTGTGGATATTGGTGAAATTGCAGCGGCCACCGCCTGAAATGCGGATTTTTTCGCCGAGCTTGTGATAATGATCGATCAGCAGTACACGCTTGCCGCGTTGCCCGGCCAGGCCGGCGCAGAGCATGCCGGCGGCACCGGCGCCGATCACGATCACATCGAAATTTGGGGTATTGCTGCCGGCCATCAAAAAATTTGCATCCGTATTTTGTTGGACTGCGCGGGGCCATATTTGGCGATGCCTCGCCGGTGTTGGCAAATTCAGGCAAGATTCAGGCTGGACTCACGAAGCCGCAATGGTACATCGCAGTGGGGTGCGATTTCGTCCGTATTGAAACCCAAGGCGAACAACGCCTGTAAATGAATGAGCACATGACGGCCTTCAAAATTTTGGGATTCACCGTTTTCGCCTATACCGTTTACGCGATCATTCAAGGCAGGATCTACACAAAATCCGGTACCGGGGGCGGCATCGTTTCAAAGGATCAGTCGCCTGATGCTTTCTGGCTGACAGTCGCCATTTATTTTGGCCTGAGCATCGTCCTGTGCTCGATATTTTGATTGGGGAGCGAAGACCATGAAATCCACGATTCAATGTTTGATTGCAGTGAGCTGTCTGTTCGTCGCCGGTGCTCAGCTTTGACCCGCAGCGCATGTACTCGGTATGCATCGCCAAGTACCCGAAAGGTTTTCCGTTCACCAAGGCCTATAAATCGGTTTGGTCGGTGATCTACTTCGAGCCGGTCGGGGCGGATAAAACCAGGGTATCGATCCGCATGCTGGGCTATACCGACGACGAGGAATTGCAAAAAAAATGCGCGCGTTCTTGGTGCGCGGCAATCAGCACACGCTGGATCAGCTGGCAGCGAAGTATCGGCCAGTTAAATAAGTCAATCGGTAAAAGCGCTGCCAGCAACCTCAAAACCGCAACGCCTTCGCATAGCCCGTCAGTTCCAGATAGCCGCGCCCCAGCCGCACGGAGTCTTTGAGCACATCGACCGCACCTTCCCAATAGATGATGCCGGTGGAACGCGCGCTGTCCAGTTCCTGATCGTCCATCCACGGTCGGAGTTCGAAGGTTTCAGCGCCGGCGCGTACCGTCATCGCCACTGGCCAGTTCGCTCCCGTACGTGGCGAGCGCCAGGTGCGCAGGGGCGTGAAGCTGATTCCATCCTTGCCCAGTGCGTTTGATTTTCCATCGGCCTGCACGCGCGTGCCAGCGGCCCACAGCACGCCGCCGTTTTTGTTACGCATGCGGAATGCCATCAGCGCGCCACCGTCATCGAAGTTGGCGCCCAGCCAGTCCCATCCGCTTGCGTCAGCCGCCATGTATTCGCTGGACCATTCATGGTCGAACCATGCGATGCCGCTGACGGTTTCGCGTTTGCCTTCGAGCACCACGCTGCCGGACACCGCGAGCTGCGGCAGGCTGAGGTAATAACTCGCCTGCTTCGGCCCGGGGCCCTTGCGGCTGTAGCCTTGGTCGCCTTGCAGCAGCGGCGGCCGGCTCGAATTGAAATCGAGGTCCAGCGTGAACTCGCGCGCCGGAATATGCGCTTGCATGGTGTTGCCCTGCATGCGCAGGGTCCAGCCATCGAGGGCGATATCGAGTTTTTCGCTGCTGGCAATGACGCCAAAACCGGCACGGGCCACGCGCTCGTCGTGGCGCAGGCGGCCCAGTGCCGGATCGGCAATCGCTGCATGGGCAAACAGGATTTGCGTTGGTGCGAAGCGGCTGGCCGAGGTTTCACCGACGCCGCTGCGATTGCGGAAAAAGGTCAGCTGAAAACCCAGCGCCCTGCCGCTGGCGGTTTGCACATGGCCGGTGGCATACCACCACTCGGTCCGGTATTCGGGATGCGCACCGTGGTCGCGCGGGAACACCAGTGCTGCGCCAGGTTTGACCACGGCATATTCCACCGGCCCATTGTCGACCGGCATCGCCAGTGCCGGCAGCGCGAGCGCAAGCAGGAAGACGAAAAATTTATTCATCGTCTTTCACCGCCATGACGGCCTGTTTCGAGAGCGCATAACGTCCGCTTACCATGGCCGAGATCGTCGTCAGCACCACCAGGGACAGCGAAAGCGTCAACAGGGAAAGGCCCGGCATATGCAATTCCATGCTCCAGTGAAACGATTGCCGGTTGACGACAAAGACCAGGATCAGGGCAATGGCAATGCCCAGCGCCAAGCCGATGCCCGCGCCGATGAGGCCAAGCAGGGCGCCTTCCATGCCCAGCAGTTTGGCGATCTCGCGGCGCGTCATGCCCAGATGGCGCAGCATGCCGAACTCGCGGCGCCGCGCCCAGGCCTGGGCCGAGAAGGTGGCGCTGATGCCGGCCAGTCCGACCAAGATGGCGGCGACTTCCAGGGCATAGGTGACGGCAAAGCTGCGATCGAACACCGACAGGGAAACCTTGCGGATCTCGGCCGCTTCGGTGATATCGAGCCGCGCGCTTGCCGGCAGGGCGTGCATGGCGGCGATCACGGCCGCCTTGCTGGCGCCGGGCTTGAGATAAATGGCCAGATCGTTGATGCGCGTGTCGCCCGTCCATTTAAGGTAATCGGCGCGATCGACAACGATGGCGCCGAAGCTGCGCGCATAGTCGCGCCAGATGCCGCCGACGATGACTTCACGCGCAGCACCTTCCACCGGCAGGCTGAGCTTCATACCGGGCGCATAGCCATACAGGTCGGCGACGGCCTCCGACACCCAGATCGCGGGCACAGCGGTTTGCGCCAGCGTGGCATCATCGACACGCTGCAATATCGACAAGGCCTGCAATACCGCATCGCGACGTTCACCCATCGGTCGCGCAATCAGGGTGACGGGCGGCAGGTTGGCGTTGGCTGCTGACTTCAAAACGAGGCTGCGATAACGCTGCGCATCGACTCGATCCACGCCCTCGATGGCCGCCAGTGCGGTAACCACATTGGCATCAACGGTATTCGCCTCGCCAATACCGGCGCGCGCATAGAGATCGGCCTGCAACACGCCGGTCAGCCATTGCTCCAGCGAAGCGCGAAACGACACCACCATGATCAACATCGCGATCATCAGGCTGAAGCTGGCGACGATGCCGGTGATCGCCGCGGCCGAGGGCCCGGGCGATTTTTCGATATGGCGCGCGGCCAGTTGCGCGATGGGCGAGGTGGGCCGGGGCAGGGCGGCCAGCAGGCGCGCGCACAGCAGCGGCGCCAGTGCCAGCACGCCGAACAGCAGGCAGGCAATGGCCGCATACGCGCCCCAGGGAATTTCATCGAAGGCCGGCAGTACCAATAGCAGCACGGCACACAACAACAGGCCGAGGCCCAACCAGGCAGACGGCAGGCGCGCAGTGGTACTACCGGCACTGCCGGCATCGCGCGCCTTGAGCGCCTGCGCCGGTGCCTCGGCCGCCGCCTCGCGCGCCGGCAACCAGGCGCCGACCACGCCGGCGGCAATGCCCATCAATACGAACAGGGCCGTGGCAGCGGGCTGCCATTGCAGGGAAGGGGCGACGCCCGCAAAAAAACCGCTGCCCAGATCGCCGCCGAGCTTGTCCAGGACGAGGGTGGCAATGCCGATCCCCAGCGCCGCACCCAGCACACCGCCCACCGCGCCGAGTACCGCGCCCTCCGTCAACAGCGCGCGCAGCAACTCGGCGCGGGTCACGCCCAGGGTGCGATAGAGCGCGAACTGCGGACGGCGGCGCAGCACCGACAGGCCCTGTGTGGAGAAGACCAGAAAGCCGCCGGTGAACAGCGCCACCAAGGAAAGCACCGTGAGGTTGATGCGATAGGCGCGCGATACTGCCGCACTCTGCTTGTCGGTTTGCGCCGGTGTATTGATGGCCAGCCCCGGCGGCAATTGCGCGGCCAGTGTGTCGCGAAAACTGTCGGGCACCCTGCCGGGTTGCAGGCGCAGATCGATGCGCGTCAGGCGGCCAGTTTGATTGAAAACGGTTTGCGCACCGGCGATATCCATCACCGCCAGCGGCTCGCGAAACTGCGGCAGTTCCACGCGGCCGGCGATATGCAGGGTCGTGTTTGCAGCGCCGACCTTGAGCTGAAGCGTGCCAGCTTGCTTGTCCGGCAGATTGGCCAGCAGCTCGCGCGCCGCGCGATTGAGCAACACATTGCCGGGCTGCAGGGCGGCGAGGCGATCTTCACCGGCGTTCAGCTCGCCGACAAAGCCCGGCTGCAGGCGCGCCGCGCGGAAGATATCGATGCCGATGATGTGAATGGATTGCCGGCTGCGTCCGCCGATGCCGGTCGCCGCACCAACCGGCAAGGCGTCCAGCTCCAACACCGGGCTCGCCACCGCAATACCCGGCGCGGCCAGCACCGTGGCAAAAACGTTTTCATCAAATCCGCCCAGGCTTTCGCGCCCGGCGCGGATTGACAGATCTGCGTCACCGCTCAAGGTGCGTGCCGCCTGCTGCATTTCGCTGATCGCCGATTGATTGATCATATGCACCGCCAATCCCAGGGCAACACCCAGGGCGATGCCGGCCACGCTCAAGGCCGTGCGCCCGACATTGGCGCGCACCGAGGCGACGAACAGACGGGTCAGCATGGGCGAAGCCGCTCAGGCCGCATGCGGCAGCAAGCCCTGCCGCGTCAGCATCACCGCGCGATCTGCCGAGCGCGCGGCGACGCCGCTGTGCGTGACCAGGATGGCGGTGGCGCCGTTGCGGCGGATTTCGCTGCGGAGAAGTTCGAGGATTTGTTGCGCGGTATCCGGATCCAGATTGCCGGTCGGTTCATCCGCCAGTAGCAAGGCGGGCCGATGCGTCAGGGCGCGGGCAATGGCCACACGCTGCATTTCGCCGCCGGAAAGTTCGCGCGGCAAGGCAGTGGCCTTTTCGGAAAGCCCCACAGCGGCCAGCATTTCCGTCACACGCTGGCGAATATCGTCTTCCTTCCAGCGATTCAGCCGCAAGGGCAGGGCGATGTTTTCAAACACCGTCAGGTAAGGCAGCAGATGAAACGCCTGGAAGATAAAGCCCAGCTTGGCGCGGCGGAACAGGGTGATGCGCTCATCGTTGCCGGCATCAAGCGCCTGGCCATCGAGGATGATCTCGCCTTCAGTCGCCGGCTCCAGGCCGGCGATGATATTGAGCAGCGTCGATTTTCCCGCACCCGATTCACCCATCAGGGCGAGGTATTCGCCCTTGGCGAGTTCGAAATCGAGATGTTCAAAAACAGGAGGGCTTGTGGAAGGCGCAACGCCGAAGCGCTTGCCGAGATTGCGGAGGGAGAGCATGGGGTTAGGGTAGCGGCTTGAGGAGTATGCAGCAAGAGACGCTTGAATTTTTGCTATTCGTAAATTGCAGATCCGCAATCGGCAGGTTGCAGTCCTTCGAATTGACTGGTAACGGAAATGCAACGTAAATAGTTCCGGCAATTGCAAAACACGAAACACGCGCGCATCATCGTAATTGGACTGTTATCTTGTAAGCGCGCCGCTCCGGGACATGTGTGCTAAATAATCACCATATGTGCCGCGGCCTGCGAAGTGCTCGGGCGGAAAACCTTTGGGCTTCATTTTCTGTGCAAGTTCAAGCATCTTGGCTCCGTCTGAAGTCCATTTTGCTTCGTTATCAAAGCACCACCCACAAATTTGCACCATTAAACCGACGGCAAAGCAGACCTCGGCATCCAAAGAATCATTACCTCCCAGCGAATCGAGAGTCTCAAGCAAGGCCGTCGTTGTGATTTCGGCTGTTGGCAGTCCGGTCAAGTACGGTGGCTCGGCACTCGCGTACCAAGCCAAAAACATGAGGCGAAGCGCCGTTTCACGATCGCGGCCCCCCTCCCTCCACCGAGATAGTAGTAAGTCGAATGCTCGCCCAAGAGATGGCTTGCCGCCACGGCCTTGGTACTCAGCTTCGATAGTCGCGACTTCGTCGAGAGTAACCATTTCCAGCTACCAATTAAGGTAAACGGCGCGATTAGACCTCATAGGGCGACTCATTGTCCGGCCGGCGGCTGCCACAGTTCCACCTTGTTCCCTTCAGGATCGATGGCCCAGGCAAACTTCCCGTACTCGGACTCGTCGATCTTCTCGAGAACGTTGCAGCCTTCTTCGCGTAAGACTTTAACCAGGGCGTGGAGATCCTCCACCCGGTAATTGACCATGAAAGTTGCCGTGCTGGGCGCAAAGTGGTCACCTTGCGCCGAACCGATGGACCAGATGGTTGTTCCAGCAGCCGGCTTACCTTCACCGTCGGTCCAGGTGAACGCCGCGCCACCCCATTCCTGGACATCGATTCCGAGGTGCCGCTTGTACCAAGCCTGTAGCGCCAGAGCGTCTTTGGCTTTGAAAAAGATGCCACCAATGCCAGTGACTCGCTTCATGGAACCTCCAGGTTCTATTTTTCAAAGGGCGTTTTTCAATGCTTGACCCAATCAACAAGTGATTTTCATGCGGCGTAATGCCCGTTGGTTATTGCGCCCTACGAGCTATGTGCTTTCGTTGTCCGCGCACAAATGAAATAAATGAAAGTTGCTTGGGTGACTGCACAGAAAGTTAGCCAAGAAAGTTGTACAAATGGCTGGGAAAAAATGGCGGGCCACTGTTGATACAGCGAATAAGCGGAAAGAGATAACGGCATTGCGGCAAAAGTTAGCAGAACGTCTGGCAGCAGATGTTCTCTTGGCGAATCAAGAAAGCGAATATCTATGTACCAGGCCCAAACAATTAGGAGCCCGATGAGCAAAGCATAAAGTTTCGCAAATTTATGCGCCATTATTAATAAACCATATCCGATAAGTCGAGATCGCGAACGTCGGCTTCGGGCTGAAACCGCCATCATATTTCAAATTTTCCGCCCGGCCAGATACC
>JANMXS010000173.1:0-14588 GCA_031394335.1 Burkholderiales bacterium | reverse complement strand
TGCCGATGTTGCTGGCGTTCTCGGCCGTGGTCGGCTTTACCGGCGCGATTTTTTCGCTGCTTATTTCCAAGCCGATGGCCAAGTGGAGCACCGGTGCGCAGGTGATCGATTCGCCGCAAAATGAAACCGAACGCTGGCTGGTGGCCACCGTGCAGCGTCTTGCCAACAAGGGCAACATCGGCATGCCGCAAGTGGCTATTTATGAAGGCGAGGCAAACGCGTTTGCCACCGGCGCGTTCAAGAACTCGGCACTGGTTGCGGTATCCACCGGTTTGCTGCAATCGATGACCAAGGAAGAAGTGGAAGCGGTGCTGGCCCACGAAATCGCGCATATCGTGAATGGCGATATGGTGACGCTGACACTCATCCAGGGTGTGATCAATACCTTCGTCGTGTTCTTCGCCAAAGTGGTGGGCTATTTCGTCGATCGCGTCGTCCTGAAAAACGATCGCGCCGGCCCCGGTATTGGCTACTACGTGACCGATATCGTCTGCCAGATCGTATTCGGTTTGCTGGCCAGCGTCATCGTCGCCTGGTTCTCGCGCCAGCGTGAGTTCCGCGCCGACGCGGGCTCCGCAAGCCTGCTAGGGTCGCCGCAACCAATGGTCAGAGCGCTCTCCCGCCTGGGCGGACTGGAGCCGGGCGAACTGCCAAAATCGATGGCCGCATCGGGCATCTCGGACAAGGCAGGCGTGATGGCGCTGTTCTCCAGTCATCCGCCGATTGAAGAGCGTATTGCCGCATTGCAGGGGCAGCGCTGATCTCTCGCCGGTATTACGTCGGCCAAGCGCTCTGACGTTCCAAAATAAAAAGCCGCGCAATACGCGGCTTTTTATCGTCGTTGCGAAACCCCTGCTTGAGGGCCACACTTCCACATCCATGAATGCCATCGTTGCTTTGGATCAGGGTACGACCAGCTCGCGCGCCATTGTCTTCGACCATGCCGGGCATGTGCGCGGCCAGGTGCAACGCGAGTTCACCCAGCATTTTCCGCAGCCGGGCTGGGTCGAACACGATGCCCTTGAAATCTGGCGCAGCCAGCTTGAAGTGACGACACAGGCCATTGCCCAGGCCCAACTGGGGCCCACACAGATTGCCGCCATCGGCATTACCAACCAGCGCGAAACCACCGTGTTATGGGATCGCGACAGCGGATTGCCGCTGGCGCCCGCCATCGTCTGGCAGGATCGCCGCACCGCAGCAAGCTGCGACGCACTCAAGGCGGCGGGATATGCGGCGCTGATTTCGGGCAAGACCGGGCTGGAAATCGATGCGTATTTTTCCGGCACAAAATTAAAATGGCTGCTGGACCAGACTCCACATGCCCGCGAACGTGCGGCTCGCGGGGAACTGGCGTTTGGCACGATCGATAGCTGGCTCATATGGTGCCTAACCGCAGGCAAAGTCCACGCCACCGATGTGTCCAATGCCTCGCGCACCATGCTGTTCAACATCCACACGCTGGATTGGGACGACGAGCTGTTGCAGCTATTGAATATTCCGCGCAGCGTATTGCCCAAAATTGTCAGCTCTTCCGGCGTGATCGGCGAAACCGCCTGCGCAGGTTTGCCGGCAGGCATTCCCATCGGCGGTATCGCCGGTGATCAGCAAGCGGCACTGTTCGGCCAAGCCTGTCACCAGGCCGGCATGGCCAAGAATACCTATGGCACGGGTTGTTTCATGCTGATGAATACGGGCTCGGAGCCGGTGGTCTCGAAAAATCGCCTGCTCACCACAGTGGCCTGGCGCATCGGTGACGGTTCACCGGCGCAATATGCACTTGAGGGTAGTGTGTTCATGGGTGGGGCGACCATTCAATGGCTGCGCGACGGTCTTGGCATTATCAAACAATCGTCCGATGTCGAAGCGCTGGCGATGTCGGTTGCCGATACCGGCGGCGTTTATCTGGTGCCCGCCTTTGCCGGACTCGGCGCGCCACATTGGGACGCTGGCGCGCGCGGCACCCTGCTGGGTCTGACGCGCGGCAGCACGCGTGCACATATTGCCCGCGCCGCCTGTGAGGCGATTGCCTTTCAGAGCGCAGAGCTGGCCATCGCCATGCAAAAGGATGCCGGGATCGCGCTGTCCGAACTGCGCGTTGATGGCGGCGCCAGCAACAACAATCTGCTCATGCAGTTTCAGGCCGACCTGCTGGGCATATCAGTCGTAAGGCCCCGCATCACCGAGACCACCGCACTGGGCGCCGCCTATCTGGCTGGCTTGGCGGTGGGTTTCTGGCGTAGCGAGACGGAAATCGCCGAGCTTTGGGAACGGGATCGTACCTTCACGGCCAATCTGCCGCGCACAGACGCCGCCGTCAAAATGCAGGGCTGGCTGCGCGCGGTGGAGCGGAGTAAAGGCTGGGCGTGAACTCAAACAGTGGCGCTGTCAAGGGCCCGAACGCGTTCAATAACCGCGTGCCCATGCAACGGCGCCATCAATGGCTTCACCTCGCTCCAGCGCTTGAATTTTTTTCGCGATCTGCATGGCACTTTCCGTGAGCAGCGTAATCGCGGAAATATGTGGTGTGAGCGTTATTTTCGGGTGCTGCCAGAAAGCATGATGCACCGGCAGCGGTTCGTCGGCCACGACATCTAGCGTGGCCCCTGTGAGCGCACCGCTGTCGATTAAATCGAGCAAATCCTGTTCCACCAGATGTTGGCCGCGCGCAACGTTGATCAGATAGCCGCCGGGCTTGAGCTTCGACAGCGTTTGCCGGTTCAGAATCCCCGCCGTTTCGACGGTCAGCGGTAACACGCAGACCAGTACACGTACCGAGCGGAGAAAAGCATCGAGCTGATCGGACCCCGCAAAGGTGGTGATGCCCGGTAGCGCAGTCGGGGTGCGCGACCATCCAAACATCGGGTACTCAAAGCTGGCAACCGCCTGTGCCACACATGCACCGATCGAGCCCAGTCCCATCACGCCTACCGGCCAGGCTGCGCGATCGATGGCCGGACGTGTTTTCCATTCGCAGGCGGCGGCCTGCCCGGCATAGATATCAAATTCACGAGCATGCCGGATCAGCGCATGGCACACGTACTCCGCCATCTGCACCGCCATGCCTGCATCATTGAGACGGACGATGGGGATATCGCGGGGCAGATTAGCCAACTTCGTGACGCCATCCACGCCGGCACCGATGCTGAACACCGCTCGCAAATGATGTTGCCCCGTGAACAATTCTGCGGGTGGTGCCCACACCACAGCGTAATCGGCCTGAGGCGCATCAGCGCCATGCGCCTGTTCGGTCGACCACGACCAAACCCTGGCCTGCGGCAGGTTTGCGGCGAGCGCATCTACCCAGGGTTGCGAATTCTTCCCGGGCGCACAAAAAACAATTTTCATCGACGGTCGAGACGGTTGGAAGCGAAGCTGAAACTGTACCACTCCATGCAGGCCAGACTGGGGGCCGCAGCGGCAATCCCGATTTGCATCATCGCCGCTGAATCCCGCCAGCCGATCGCGACGCAGCGAGCTGACTCGTACGAGCGAATACGGTTAAAGACCGGGACAGGAACTGTGCCTTGCGCTTGCGGCCCGGGGCAGGGCTGTTAAGCGGGTGCTAAACAAAACTGGCACCGGATTTTCCGATGAAAATTGGCGCCAGCCTGTTATGTATGCGGGGCATGCAGCCCCCGATCATTCGTCTCCCGAACGAATCATCAAGTTCACGGCCACCGCCAGTGTCAGGAACAGGCCGATGAACACCCCGGCAATCACTTTCAACAAGGCGGCGGTACTTTTATCCTGTTCATAGGCCGGTACCACGATGATCTGCGCGCCAACAATCTGGTCTTTTTTCCAGCCGAAGCCCCCTTTGTCGCCGTAAATGGCGCGCATCGTCTGCGGCGCGCGATCGGGTGTGTCGTGGCAGACAAGACACGCCGGGTTCTTGATCTGGATCGGCCTAGCCACGTAGTAGTTCCGGTCCTGATTGCGGAACACCTCGCCCGACGTTTCCTTGAGTGAGGGATCGGCGATAAACCGGTTGATAATCTCGCGTTCCAGTTCATCGGCGCGATCTCGCGGATTGGTCGGGTCAAGCACAGCTTCTTTGTATTTGAAATTTGCGTATTTTTTGCGAAAGCGCTCGAAAGTTTCCGTCGCGGCAAATGCCGGCACCGTCTGCGGCAAAAATTTTTCGCCAAGCATCGGATCAAGCTGGGGTTTCACCAAATCAACGGTGTAGCTTCTGGACGCAAGCGCACTTTCCATCATGATATCGGCCTGCTTGATGACATCCCGATTGGCCTGCTCGCGCATGACATTGTTGACATACCAGCCGCCTGGCAGCATCACTATCAACCCGACTACCAACAGGATGAGGTTAACTTTAAGCCGAAAACCCATATCAAAACTCCTTGACAAATTTACGCAAATTTGCGGTTTCCCGCCAGTCACGGCAGGTTGGCTTTCGCAAGCAAGCGCCTAATATATACGACTGGCATTGCGTACACATCACTACCGACGCGCGGACATAGATATTCACAAAGCGACACAAGCGACGTAAGCTTCTAGGGGTTTCCCCCAATTGACGAGGCGCTCGCGCGGTCATACCCTGAGAACAGCCTGAGACCGGGCGTCCGCAAGCCAGCTACAGTCAGCTTGCAACCGACCTTCGTGAAGCAGGCCAGCACCCGGTAGCCGCACGATTACAATTTATCGGCAGGGAGAACAGAATGGCTGCGGAATACCCCCCGCTTTTAAACAGCTACGGCAATGTGCAGTCGATGCTCGCCAAGATACAGGCGACACCGATTCCGGAGCGTTTCACGCATGAATTTTTGTCCGGCACTCTCGGCTTTCGCCGTGATGGGGATCGGCCATTTGTGCCGCTCGCCAGGCGCATGGGCTTGCTCGAAGCAGATGGACGGCCAACTGATCTGTACAGACGTTTTCACGATGCGACACAATCAAAGGCCGCACTGGCCGAGGCGACCAGAAACGCGTTTTCGCAACTGTATGCCCAGCGCGATGATGTCGACACACTTGACAAGAAAGCCCTGCTGGCGCTGGTCGCAGCCATCACTGGCCTAGCTCCCGCACACCCCAGTGCGCGGGCAGTGGTCGGCACCTTCCTGGCCCTGAAAACGTTTGTCTCGACGGGTTCGCCGCAAATGGCTACGGATGCCAAGCCCGGATCCCGCAAGTCGACATGGACCGCACGGGAAATCCGCGCGGAATACTTTGGTCTGACGCTGATGCTGCAAAAATAGGGCGAGCTGCAGTCGCAAGCGCCATCAATCAAGCACGGTGGCGCTGCGACCTGTATCTTTGCTGCGTAACTTTAATCCGCACCCATCACGCGCACCGGTTTGGAATCGTTGCTGGCGCCGCGTGCGGTCATTGCCGATGTACGACAGTCATAGGCTTTACCGATCGCAAGGCCTTCGACGTTACGCCCGCTCTCCAGCTGAATCAGCGTTTCCAGCGCGCCGCTTAACCATGTGGTGATGTCGGGTTGCGATGCTGCCAATTTTGGTTCTGACATTTTCATTTTCCGTAGATCCTTGGACAATCGGTGCGCGGTAAGCGGTTCTGGTCTATGTTCAGCTTTGCCTGCCGCTCCGTCCACAACACCGTTGGCGTGAACACATTGCCAAACTGATGAGCTGGCAATTCTGTGACCTGCGGCACAAAAGCCGCCCCGGTTTGTTAACGATGGTCACCAGCCCGGCCAGGGACCTGGGTTGGCCCTACTTGCAGCGCGCGCAGCTGCGGACACCCACTGCGTCAAAGTCAAATAACTTCAGATGGCGGCAGGTTGCACAAGGCTGGTCACAACCCGGTTACGTCCGGTACGTTTGGCTTCGTAAAGCGCCCTGTCGGCTGTCTCGATCAAGGAACCGGGGGTATCAATGTGCTCACCCAGTGTGGCGATACCGATGGAGACGGTGATGCCGTCAAGCCTTGCATTGTTCCATTCAATGGCGCTGGCGCAAACCGCCTGGCGCAGCTGCTCAGCCTTCGCACCCGCCTGCTCTGCATCAGCGTCGGCGAGCACAACGGTGAATTCCTCGCCGCCATAGCGGCAGACGCTATCGCTTTCGCGGAACAGGGACGTCATCATCAGGCCGAGATTTCGCAACACTGCGTCGCCGGCATCATGGCCGCGCGTGTCGTTGAACGTCTTGAAATGATCGACATCAATCATCAGCAGCGACAAGGGCTTGCGGTCGCGCTTGCAGCGCGCCAGGTCCTTGTGTAGCGCCTCTTCGAGATAGCGGCGGTTGTAGAGGCCGGTCAATGGGTCGCGAATCGACTGGTTGCGCAGGGTGATGCGCAGGCGCAGATTGGCGACCGCCAGCGCGACCCGCTCCGCAACCATCGTGGCCAGCTCTTGCTCGCGGCTGGAATCATCTTCAACGTTCAACTCCAGATACAGTATGCCCAAGGTATCTCCCATCGCAGTCATCGGCACACACACCGTCGTCCTGTGCGCCGCGACGGAATGCAGGTGCTGGCAACGCGTGCCACTCAAGTCAACCGAACGATGCGCCTGCCCACGCCGCAGTGCCCAGCAGGCGTCGGGAGCGAACAGGGTTTCGCCATTGGCGGTGTCGCCCCAGCTGGCTACCGCCTCCAGATAGTTGCGCGAGGGATGTATCAGATAGCAAGCCCCGTAATGTTTGGGAAACAGCACCTCGCAGAATTTGCCGATGGGTGTGTATGCCTCCTCCGGGCTGGTGCAGGCAAGCAGCACCTCGCTCAACTCGCTCAAGGTGTGGATTTCGAGCCGGCTGCGCTCTGCATCGCTGAATGCCGCCTCAAGCCTGACCTGGTTTTCCCGAATGATCTGCCGGGATTTGACGCGTTCGCTAATATCGCGCGCTATGCCAACGATGATATTGGAATCTTCAGATGGCAAGTAGCAGCGCGTCAACTCAACCGGATAGACGCTGCCGTCTTTGCGCCGGTGGTTGCCCTCGGTGCGCGCCGAGGCGTCTTTGCCGGCAATAACCAGATCGTAGCTTCCCTCGATCTGCTGTCGCGTCAAGTCGGCGAAAATATGCTCGGGACCCATCAGCAATAACTCGTCGCGGCTGTAGCCGGTCATATCGCAGGCGGTCTGGTTGACGTCAACGAAGCGCATGGTAAGCCGGTCGACCAGGTAAATGGCATCGCCGGCGTTATCCAGTGCTGTACGAAATCGCGACAGCACCGCATCCTTGCCGCGCAGGTCAGCCAGCAGGCGGCTGTGACGCTTGCTGCCATTGCTGATGATCAAATAGAGTCCGGTCAGGGTCAAAAACAGAACCCCTACCAGTGTGGCCATGCCAGTCCAGAAGCGTTTAACCGAGGTTTTCTCCAACGCCATCCGGGTTTGCAACAACCCTTCCTCTTCGCGGTCCAGCTCGTTCAGCACCCTGTGCAGACGGTCCATTTGCTGCTTGGGAAAATCCGCCTCGAGCAGCGACTGCGCGGCGTCAAACCCGGATGTGCGCCGCGCATTGATCATGGCACGCCCGGTATCAATTCTGGGTTGAATGGCAACATCCAGTTCGATCAAGCGAACCTGCTGACGGGAGTTGTCGATGGTAAGCGTGCGGAGCGTGGCAACTTCGTTGCCAAGGCGGTCCAGCGCACTGGTGTACGACTCAAGATAGCTCTCCTTGCCGGAGATGACAAAACCGCGCTCGCCGGATTCGATCTCCACCAGTGCGGTGCGTGTATCAGCGATCTTCCCCAGCACCTCTTGCGTATGCGCCACCCAGTAGGCGGCTTCCAGTTGCTGGCTGGATACCTTGAATCCGAACGCGGCCAGCGATAAGGTGACCAGCAGGGAGAGAAAGAAGCCGGCCAGTGTCAGCCGGTCAAGCCGCTTCTGCGAGTTGAGTGAACGATCAAGCATGCAAGTACTTTGTTTTAGGAAAGACGCGATGATGACGCGTTACACGATCTGCGTGTGTGACGCGCATAACAATCACCGCCTGCGTTTGTAAACCATTGTCACGTTGCGCGTTGCGGGAGGCACCTTGTTTTTTTTGGGTGTCAGCTTTACACGCCGAATCTAACGCCGAGTCGCCTGGCTCAGTCCGCTGGCGGCGGGCGTCGGCAAAAGCCGTCTGGAATCGAGAAGTGCAAAAGCAGGCTAGAACGCGCCTTGCAGCGACACATACAAGCCATGCTGATCGGGTTTGTTGGCGATATTGCCCAGATTGGCATAGCCGGCAGTGATCGAAATTTCCTTGCGCAAATACCAGGCTGCGAATACATCCCAAAAATCGCTCTCACGATACGCAGACAGATTATTCGGCTTTTGCCGGTATTCGGTACCGATGGCGAAATTATCGGTGAGCAGCAGCGCGGCCGAGACTTCGCCTTGCAGTTGATACCGGTCCTTCAGGTCACCGCCGAAACCGAGCAATCCCAGCTGGTTCGCCTTGGTTGCACGCAGGGTACCGTTCAGCAACACGTTCCGCCCAGCGAAACCGGCGAAGTACAGTTTGGTGGCTGAAAGATAATAATCGGTGCCGGTATCGTGTTTGGCACCCAGCAGTTTGGGGACCAGGCTGAAATCGCGATTGCGCTTGTGTTGCAGGCCCACGCTCAGCTGCGGCCAGGGGTTATCCTGATCGAAGATCGCATCGCCCGATAATTTCAGTTTGATGCCGACCACATTCTGGTTGATGGATTTTCCCGGCACCGTATCGCCGAGATTGAACCGGTGTCGCGCCAGGGAAAGCTCCAGTCGATCCCTGATGCCGATCGCGACTCCGGTTGAATCCAGCTGGAACCCCTGAGTCTCCACGCGGGTCAAAAATGCGGACGCACCCAACTCGTTGCGGGTGCCATAACCGGCGATCAGCGCCCAGGGCACCAGCCCGCCACCAGCTGATCCTTCCAGCTGTGTAACGCCGCCGGTTGCGGTTAGCCGTTCGCCAGCGCTCGCCATGGGGGCAATAGTGACTGCAAGAAAAAAGAGGCCTGCGCGACCAAGCAGGCAGAGTGACCAGGGCAACAATCTCATATTATTCAGCAAGAATACCGGCCAAAACGTGAATCCTATAGTATTCGATGCTCGTACGAATTGATGAAGCACAGTTTAAAATTATCAAAAAATCACAATGTCGATCAACTGTGTTCCACACCTCCCGCTAAACTGGACGCAATGAATATCAAACTGCTTCGCATACTGACTCTGCCGATGACCATTTGGTTCACGACAGCGCCATGTCTGGCCGCTCATGCCGGCAGTTCCGAGGCGGCAACACCGCCCGTGTCATCATCCGTGTCGCCACTTTATCAACGCCTCGGAGGCGACGTCGGTGTGCGCCAGATGGTCGCGGAAACGCTGGCGACGGTATCGACTGATCCGCGCACCCGCCGCACGTTCGAAAAAGTGGACATGAAGCGCCTGCAGACCAAGATCGTAGAGCACATTTGTGCGCTGACCAACGGCGGCTGCACATATACCAGCGACACCATGAAGCAGTCACATGCCGGCATGAACATTACCGAGGCCGAGTTCTATCTGATGGTTGAGGCACTGCGGGCCGCACTTGACCGCCATGTGGGTGAGCGCGAAAAAAACGAGTTGCTCAAAATTCTTGCCCCCATGAAGCGCGATATCGTAACGGGATGATCAAGATGACTGCCAATTTTTTGCGCCACGGCCCTGGCGCGATTACCCTCGCCTGCATGCTGCTGGCATCCGCTTTGCAAGCCGATGCAGCAACCTTGACTGTCCGCGTCAGCGACAAGAACGGAATGCCCGCGCTGGACACCGCCGTGTTCGCCACCCCAATATCAACTTCAGGTATCAACACCAAGCCGCCGGCCAAAGCCCCGGGCAAAGCCGCGATCGATCAGGTCAACAAGGAATTCGTGCCGGTACTTAGCGTGATCCAGACCGGTACCTCGGTGGTGTTTCCCAATCGCGACAATATTCGCCACCATGTGTATTCATTTTCACCGGCCAGGATGTTTGAACTGAAACTCTATTCGGGCCAGCCGGCCGCGCCGATCGTGTTCGACAAGCCGGGCATCGTGGTGTTGGGCTGCAATATCCATGACTGGATGATCTCGTACGTGGTGGTGGTCGATACACCCTACTTCGGCAAGACCGACGCCAGCGGTATGGTGCGCCTGAATGATCTGCCGCCTGGCGATTACGAATTGAAAATCTGGCACTACCGCGCCAGTTCCCCGAATGAAATCACCGCCATACGCAAGTTGACATTAACGCCCGCAGGCACCACCGCCAACTTCGACGTCACGCTTACCGGCAGCGCCGTAGGCGGCGTCAGCGCCAAATGAAAATGCTCGCACTGCGCTTCGGCAGTCTTCAAGCACGCATCGTTACCCTGTTTGTGCTGCTGTTCCTGGTGGTTCAGGTACTGGGTTTCGCTTTCATCAGCAGGGCCATTTCGGATAACGCGCGCAGCAGTCTGCGCGAGGAGTTGTCGGTTGGCGAACGCATCTTTTCGCGCCAGCTGGCACAGAATGGACAACGCCTTATCCAGGCCGCCAACATCCTGTCAGCCGATTTCGCCTTCCGCGAAGCGATCGCGACCAATGATGAGGAGACCATCACCTCGGCTCTGCGCAACCACGGCAACCGCATCAAATCCGATGTGATGATGCTGGTCGGCCTTGATGGCAAAGTGGTCGCCAGCACGTTGGCGGTCAAGGAGTTGAGCGGCAAATTTCCATTCATGGATTTGTTCAGGAGCGCCGAGCGTGAAGGCATTTCATCGGTGGTGCTGTTTGAGGGCGTCCCCTACCAGTTGGTGATCGTGCCGGTGAAGGCGCCGGTAGCGATTGCCTGGGTGGCAATGGGCTTTCGCATCGATGAGGCGCTGGCCAAGGACTTTGAAGCGCTGACCGCGTTGAAGTTATCGGTGCTGGTGCGGGAAAAAAATGGCGGCTGGCGAATGATGGCCAGCACCTTGTCGCCCGAACTGCGTGACAGCCTTGCTCAGCAGCTGGGTAATGGCAAGGGCAGCGCACAAAATCGCGCGATGTTCCTGGCGGGCGACGAGTATGAATCGGTGATTACGACCTTGTCCAACCAGGGCACGATGGTCGCAGCAGCGGTAATCCAGCGCTCTCTGCGCGAAGCGGCGGAACCGTATACGCGCCTGCAGACCATGCTGCTATTCCTGTCGGTGGGCGGCTTGTGCCTGCTGATCATCGGCAGCGTGCTGACCGCACGCCGTATTGCACAGCCCGTGCGGGAGCTGGCCGGCCTCGCCAAGCGGATTGAGCAGGGCGATTATTCGCAGCCCGTTGAAGTCCATACCAAGGATGAAATCGGCGAGCTCGGATCCGCTTTCAACCATATGCGTGACGCCATTTCAACGCGCGAGCAACGCATCATGGAACTCGCTTATTCGGATGAGTTGACCGGGCTTCCCAACCGCGCACTGTTCATGGATAAGCTCAACCAGGCTGTGCTGAACATGAGCCGCAGCGGTCAGCCGATGTCGGTGCTGGTGATGGATCTGGATCGTTTCAAGCTGGTCAACGATACGCTCGGCCACCAGTGCGGCGACGCGGTGCTGCGTATTGTCGGCGAACGTCTCGCCGCCACCGTGTCGCGCGAGGCGGAGACGCTGGCGCGTACGGTGGCACGCCTGGGCGGCGACGAATTCGCCGTGCTGCTGCCTGCCGACGGGGTCAGCGGCGCTGAAAACGTCGCGCGGCGCCTGTTGAAGGCACTTGAGAATCCGCTCGTCATCCAGGGTGTCACCATCGACATCAGTGGCAGCATAGGGGTGGTCACGGCTCCCGGTCACGGCGACGATGCCGCCACGTTGATGCGCCGCGCGGATATGGCGATGTATGTGGCCAAGCGCAGCAACAGCGGCTTCGCCCATTACGAAACTGCCCTCGACAGCGAAAGTCCGGGCCGCCTCTCCTTGCTGAGCGAGTTGCGCAATGCGATCGAGCGCGATGAGCTGACGATTTACTACCAACCCAAGGTATCGCTGGCCACAAGCGGCGTGATTGGCGCCGAGGTTCTGGTGCGCTGGAACCACCCCGAACGCGGCTTCATGCCGCCGGATCAATTTATTCCCTTCGCCGAACAGACCGGTTTCATCACCCAGATCACGCGCTGGGTGTTGCGCCACGCGCTTGAGCAGTGCGGTACCTGGCACCGGCAGGGACGCACGCTCAACATCGCCGTCAACCTGTCGGCACGCGATCTGCACACGCCGGATCTGGTCAATTACATCGAACGGCAGATGACCGAGCTCGCGGTGAAGCCGGAATGGATCACGCTGGAGGTGACCGAGAGCGCAGTGATGAGCGATCCCACGCGTGCGCTGGCCACCCTGGAAGCCCTGCACAAGATGGGCATTCACCTGTCGATCGACGACTTCGGCACCGGTTACTCCTCGTTTGCCTATCTGAAAAAAATGCCGGTCGATGAGATCAAGATCGACAAATCGTTCGTGATGGGCATGTTGACGGATGCCGATGATGCGACCATCGTGCGCTCGGTCATCGATCTGGGCCACAACCTCGGCTTGAAAGTAACCGCCGAAGGCACCGAAAACGAAGGCGTGCTGCGCGCACTGGCCGCATTGAAATGCGATCTGGCGCAGGGCTATCACATCAGCCGACCGCTGCCGTACGAAAAATTCGAAACCTGGCTGGATCAATACGTTCGCGAGATCAAACCTGCGTTGGTAATACATCGACCGGCCTAAGGGTTTCCCCTAGGCGTCGTCCGTGGCATAATTGTGTCTGGTAGTGTTGTTTCCGTCCACGAGATCAACAATCTGTTGACATTCCGGGCCCCCGCTTCATGCGCATCGCACCCAAGCTCCCGAACGAAACAGCGCGCCTCGCCGCAGTGCATCGCTACGGCATGCTTGACACCCTGCCAGAGCGGGCCTTTGATGACATCACCGCTTTGGTGGCGCAGATTTGCGGCACACCGATCGCCTTGATTTCGCTTATCGACGCCGATCGTCAATGGTTCAAATCCAGGATTGGTCTCGATGTTGCCGAAACCGGGCGCGACATCGCCTTCTGTGCGCACGCCATTAACGTCCCTGATCAGGTGCTGGTCGTCAGCGATACGCACAAGGACGATCGGTTCCGGGATAATCCACTGGTTACGGGCGAATCGTCAATCCGCTTCTACGCCGGCGCCCCCATCGTTACCGCGGATGGCTTCGCACTCGGCACCGTTTGTGCGCTCGACAGCCAGCCACGCCAGCTCACTGAAAAGCAAATCGGCTCCCTGCGTGTGCTCTCCCGTTTGGTGGGCGACTTGCTCGAACATGCGCAGCTAAGTCGCCAACAGGTCGCGCAAGCCATCGACAACAGCCGCAAGCAGTTGGAGAACTTGCTGGCGCTGACCATGGACGGTCTCGATCTCAAAGCTTTTATCGACCGCGACTACACCTACAAGTATGTCAACCAGACTTATCTGGACTATTGGAACAAGCGAGCGGATCAGGTCGAGGGCAAGTCGGTCGCCGCCGTGGTGGGCGAGAAAGTCTTTGCAAAAATCCAGTCGATGATGGCGCGCGCGCTGGCAGGCGAAAGCGTTTCCTACTTCGCGCATTTTGACTATCCGGTCAAGGGCCGGCGGTATATGCAGGCAAGTTACCTGCCGGCGCGCGATGCCGCCGGCGCCATCATCGGTCTGGTCATCCGCGTTCACGATCTCCAGGAACTGAAAGAAAGCGAGGAGAAACTTCGCACCACGGTGGCATTGCTGGAAGAAAAAAACCTTGTCCAGCAGCGCTTCATCCATATTCTTTCGCACGACCTGCGCGAGCCGGTGAACACCATCGTCAACTTCGCTTCGTTGCTGGCGACAGACTACACCACGGCGCTGCCCGACAAGGCACGGCAGTATCTGCGCTATGTCGCCAATGGCGGCGAACGCATGAAGGAGTTGCTCGACGATCTGCTCAATTATGTGCACATTGATCATGCTCCGCCGGAGCTGCGGCCGATCGAGCTCGACCGCGTGATGATCGGAGTCGGCGAGGATCTTGCCGATTCGATCGCGCGTAAAATGGCCTCGGTTGAATGGGATGCGCTCCCGGTAATAAGCGGTGAGCGCTCCCTGATCCGCATCCTGATGCAGAACCTGGTTGCGAATGCCATCAAATTTTCGCGTCCCAGCATGGCACCGGAAGTGCGCGTGTTCGCTGCAGACACTGGCAACTTCTGGGAACTTTGCGTCCAGGACAATGGCATCGGCATTCCGCAGGCCAAGCTGGAGAAAGTATTCGATTTGTTCCAGCGCCTGAATACACGCAAGGAGTTCGATGGCACCGGCCTGGGCCTTGCAACCTGCCGGAAAATAGTCGAGCTGCACAACGGCCGTATCTGGGCAACTTCGGAACTGGGTAAGGGCAGCTGTTTCCATGTAACGCTGCCCAAAATCAACATGCACCCCGGTCAAAGGACAGCATGAAACCGATCGAACGCATCATCCTGATCGATGATAACGAGATGGATAACGTCTACCATCAGGTCATTGTGCTGCGCGCCGGGTTCGCAGGCGAACTGCTGATATTCGAATCAGGCGCCGAGGCGCTCAGCTATCTGCGCAGCACCGACCTGAGCATCCCCAGCCTGATCTTCCTGGATATCAACATGCCCGGCATGGA
>JANMXS010000172.1:0-19200 GCA_031394335.1 Burkholderiales bacterium | reverse complement strand
TCGTGCACCAGCGGCACGCGCATAGCGACCGGCCGCGTAGGCATACTGGTAATGGGCATTGACGTTTTCAGGCTCTGCATTGCGCAGCACCGCGGCCATTTCCATGGCGCCCTGAAACAGTTTGGCTTTGGCGGCGTCCTTTTTTTCCAGGTGCGTCGCGTAGATTGATGTGGCCTTGATCGCGACCACGCTGCCTTCACCTGCGGCTACCGCATCGGCAAAATTACCGGCGTGATACTGGCGCCAGGCTTCTTGCAGACCGGCATCCTTGGGAAACGGTTCGTTATCGCCCTTGTGCAAGGCGTCCCAGTTTTTCTTCAATGCATCGCCTGCGTGCAGGATCGCCTTCTGATCGTACGGAAACTTCGCCCATTTCGCCATATTGTTTTGCCTTCCGCTACGACGCGTAGTTTTTCATCAGATAGTCGAGATGGGTGCGCGCATCGCCGAGCAGAAACGGCGCTATCAGCGACATCACCTGGTACACCCCGCGTTGCAAATGTTGCTCAGGCTCTTCCTTGCTGCCGGGACGACCGCGCAAATGCTCATAGTTCAGCCAATAACTCGCGACCACCAGCACGTTCTCGGCCAGAGCCGCAATCTCGTCGTCCCCGGCTTTCATCGCCTTTATCGCCACCAGCGAATGGCAAAGACCATTCACCGCATCGCGCTTGTGGCCGATGATGACATTGAAATGAGACTTGAGCCTGGCATCGCGCGCCAGCAAATCATCGAGATTCCGGTACAGAAATCGATATTCGTGAATGCGTTCGAACATCAGGTGCAAATACAGCCAGGTGTCTTCCATGGCGCTGGCCACGTCGCTGATCTCGCCCGGCGCCACCTCGATCACCTTCTCGAAATCGGCGAACAGGTGATGAATGATTTCGTCCTTGTTGCGGAAGTGGTAATAGAGATTACCCGGGCTGATGTTGAGCTCGTCGGCGATATGGCCAGTGGTGACATTGGCTTCGCCATGCGCATTGAACAGGCCAAGACTGACCTTGAGAATGCGCTCGCGGGTGCGGGCTGAACGCGACGGCGGAACTGTGGAGGACGTGTTTTTTGGCGGCAACGGCATGGACGCAATGTTACTACGCTCGCTGCCATGCGCGCGCGGGCAAGGGTTGCTCCGTAACGGCGAGGCGACGGGAAATACACGCCTTGCCGCGGTTCGCAATGAAAATGGGAGATACCGCCGTGGTATCTCCCATGTTTCACTTCCGCATCGCAGCCTCGATCGCGACGGCTGCCAGGCCGAAGCCGCTTACCGACTAAGCGCGAACGCCGCGCTTGTTCAGCTGGTTCAGTGCCTTTTGCAGTTCGGCCATGCGTGCCTGCAAGGCGCGTACATCGTGGTTGGAGGGAATGCCGAAAGTGTTGAGTGTTTTGGCGACGCGCGTTTCGAATACATGCTCCAGTTGGGTAACGCCTTCCCTTGCGCTGGCAACGGCAGCATTGAAACTGTGTTCCACATTCTGCTTCAGGGTCTTCCCGGATTTTTTGGCGAAGGCTTTGACTTCCTTGGTCGTTTCAGCCGCCTTGGCTTGCGTCAGGGCTGCGGCCTGAGACTGAATCTTCTTTCCTTCGCGAGCATAAACGCCTGCTTTTTTGGCCAATGCTTCAGCGGCTTCGCTGGTCATTGCCGACAGGCGTTGTGCTTCGGCGGCAATCAGGCCGTAGACCTTGACGGCCTCGTCTTGAACGCGATTCACCGCACCCATGCCGGCAAGCATGACTTTGCGCGCATTACCGGTGTTTTGCGCAGTACTACGGCCAGCGGATTTTGCTGACAATATCTTGCTGCTTCGTACCTTCGCAGCAGGCGTCTTGACGTTGGACGCTTTACGAACGATTTTCTTGGCCATGGTGTGAGTCTCCAGATGAGGTGATGAACGAATGAATGCTGACATTGACTATAGGCACTCGCATTAGAGCAAACACACTAATCGTCGCTCACAAAAAACGTCCGGATCGCCATTTGGCGGGGCGTTTCAGGCATTTTTGGCCCAAACGCCGCGCCAGTGCTAGACCTTCACATTGAAAGCCGCGAACCTGAATCAGTTGATACGGGCAAAATCAGCAGATGAAGCGCACCCCCCGCGCAAGAGTACGCAGTGTAATATCGCAGTTGATTTCCTGATCGCTGAAACCGCCCCACCTGCTGCGGCGCACAAAAATAAATCCACCTGGAGGAAGATTTACATGACTTATTTCGTCACCGGCGCGACCGGCTTCGTCGGCAAGTTCCTCGTCAAGAATCTGCTCAAGCGCGAAGGCACCATCTACGTGCTGGTGCGCAAGACCTCGCTGAAAAAGCTGGAGGCGATTTATCCCTGGTGGGGGCTGGACGACAAGCAGGAACGTATCGTGCCAATCATTGGTGATCTGGCCAAGCCGAAACTCGGCATCGCCGCCGCCGACATCACCAAACTGAAGGGCAAGATCAAGCACCTGTTCCACCTCGCGGCGGTTTACGATTTGTCGGCCAATGCCGAATCGCAGCGCGTCGCCAATATCGACGGCACGCGCAATGCGGTTGAATTCGCCGAGGCGGTCAAGGCCGGCATTTTTCACCACACCTCCTCGATCGCCGCTGCCGGTCTCTATGACGGCACTTTCCGCGAGGACATGTTCGAGGAGGCCGAGGAACTCGACCATCCCTATTTCCGCACCAAGCATGATTCCGAAGCGATTGTGCGCAATGAATGCAAGGTGCCGTGGCGCGTCTACCGGCCGGGCATGGTGGTCGGCCATTCGCAGACCGGCGAGATCGACAAGATTGACGGCCCCTACTATTTCTTCAAGTTCATCCAGAAGATGCGCAATATGCTGCCGCAGTGGATGCCGACCATCGGCATCGAGGGCGGTCGCATCAATATCGTGCCGGTGGATTATGTGGTCGATGCGATGGATTACATCGCGCATAAAAAGGGCCTCGACGGTGGCTGCTTCCACCTGACCGATCCGGACCCGGCGCGCATCGGCGAAATCCTCAACATGTTCGCCAAGGCTGCGCATGCGCCGCAAATGACCATGCGCCTTAATGCCAAGATGTTCAGCTTCATTCCCAGCTATGTGTTGCAGGGGCTGATGTCGGTCGCACCGGTGCGGCGTGCGCGCAACCAGATTCTGAACGACCTCGGCATTCCCAAGGAGCTGTTCACCTTCATCAGCTATCCGACGCGCTTTGATAATCGCGAAACCGTCAAGGCGCTGAAGGGCTCGGGCATTACAGTGCCGAAGTTGGAAAAATACGCCTGGCGCTTGTGGGATTTCTGGGAGCGCAACCTCGACCCGGATCTGTTCATCGACCGCACCCTGGCCGGTAAGGTGAAGGACAAAGTCATCGTCGTTACCGGCGGCACCTCGGGCATCGGCGAAGCCACCGCCATCAAATTGGCCGAAGCCGGTGCCAAGGTAGTCATTGTTGCGCGTGATCCGGAAAAGGCGCAGCTGACCTTGGCAAAAATCAAGGAGGCCGGCGGCCACGCCAAGTTTTATTCCTGCGATCTGGCGGAACTAGCGAGTTGCGACAAACTGATCGCCAGCGTGTTGAAAGATTACGGCACCTGCCATTATCTGGTGAACAACGCCGGCCGCTCGATTCGTCGCGGCATCGCCAATAGTTACAATCGCTTCCACGATTTCGAGCGCACCATGCAGCTCAATTATTTTGGCAGCCTGCGCTTGATCATGGGTTTCCTGCCGTCGATGGTAAAACAGGGTGCCGGACAGATCATCAATATTTCCTCAATTGGCGTACTGACGCAGGCGCCGCGTTTCTCGGCCTATGTTGCCTCCAAAGCGGCACTCGATGCGTTCTCGGGCTGTGCCGCCTCTGAGTTCCATGACAACAATGTGCACTTCACCACCATCAATATGCCGCTGGTGCGCACGCCGATGATCGCGCCGACCAAGATGTACAACAGCGTGCCGACGCTCTCGCCCGAGCAGGCCGCCGATCTGGTGGTGGAAGCGATTGTCTACAAGCCGGTGCGCATCGCCACCCGCCTGGGTATTTTCGGCGCCATCATCCACGCGGTCTCACCCAAGCTCACACAGATCATTCTCAACGCTGCATTTCGCATGTTCCCGGATTCATCTGCCGCGCAGGGAAAGAAAGGCGAACCCGGCAAGGAAGTGGAGATGACGCCGGAGGCGGTGGCGTTTGCGCAGATAACGCAAGGCGTGCATTGGTAACGCCGTGAGGCATAAGAGGAGGCGTATTTGCCAACTGCGCGTTTACGGGGAGCCGATAGGCCGAGTCGGCGTAGACGCGCAACAATGCAGATTGAAAACTTGTGGCGAAGGTTGTGGCCGCGCGCGGGATGGAAGCCAAACTATTCCAGGTGTCATCCCTGATGAATAAACTAAAACCCAACGACCCCGCCCCCGACTTTTCCGCCAAGACCACCGACGGCTCCATCGTGAGCCTCAAGGACTATCGCGGCCGCAAGCTGGTCATGTATTTCTACCCCATGGACGATACGCCAGGCTGCACCGCGCAGGCTTGTTCATTGCGCGATGCGAATGCGGACATCGTCGCCAAGGGCGCCGCTATCCTCGGCGTGTCCACACAGGATGAAGCCTCGCACCAGAAGTTCAGTGCCAAGTACAAGCTCAATTTTCCATTGCTGGCCGATACTGATAAAGCGGTGGGCAAGGCTTACGGGACGATTGGCGGCGGAGGGCTGATGTCGGCGGCGAAGGCGATGTTCGGGATGGCGGATCGGGTCACGTTCATCATTAATGAACAAGGAAAAATCGCCCATATCATCGACAGCCCGAACACGCGGAATCATGCGGCCGAGGTACTCAGCCTGCTCTGAGCATAATGCCCGCGTTATGTCTAATGCGCGCCTGAGGCTTCAGCCGACGCTGCGCCGCCACTCTTGATCGGCTGCGCCAGCCACACCACGCCGATCAGGAACAGGAAGCCGATCGCCGACACATAGAAAATATCGTTGGCGGATAGCATGAACGCCTGTTGATCGATCATTCGCGTGATCTGCGCATAAGCCTGCTCGAGGCTCATACCCTGCGCCTGCATGCCGGCGATGGCCTGAGTCGCCGTTCCATTAGTGAGATTGATTGCATCTGCCAGATGCGCATGATGCATGGTGGCGCGGTTTTCCCAGATGGTGGTGGCAATCGACGCGCCCATGCCGCCAGCCAGGATACGCATGAAATTCGACAGGCCGGAGGCTGCCGGAATGCGCGACGGCGGTAAACCCGATAGCGTCAAACTCACCAGCGGAATGAAAAAGAACGCCATCGCGATGCCCTGAATGACGGTGGGGATGATCAGGGTGCCGAAATCGGCCTGGGTATTGAACTGCGAGCGCATCCACAACACCACGGCAAAAACAATGAAGGCGAAGGTCACCAGCCGACGCGGATCGACGGTCGCCACTTTTTTGCCCACCAGCGGTGACAGCAGGATCGCAAAAATTCCGACCGGCGCCATGATCATGCCGGCCTGGATCGCGGTGTAGCCCATCCATTGCTGCAACCACAGCGGCATCAACACCACATTGCCAAAGAACAGGCCGTAGGCCAGCGCCATCGACAAGGCGCCGGTCCAGAAATTGCGCCGCAGGAACAGACTCAGATCGACGACCGGGTGATCATCCGTCAATTCCCAGGCAATGAAGAACGCCAGCGCCACCACCGCAATCACGCCCAGCAACACGATTTCACTGGAGGAGAACCAGCCCAGTTCCTTGCCCTTGTCGAGCATGATCTGCAGGGCGCCAACCCACACCACCAGCAGCAGCAAGCCGATTTTATCGATCGGTAATTTCCGGGTCGGCGATTCGCGATCCTTGAAAATACTCCAGGTCACCAGCGCCGCGACGATGCCGACGGGAATATTGATGTAGAAAATCCATGGCCAGGAAATATAGTCGGTGATCCAGCCGCCCAACAGCGGACCGGCCACGGGCGCAACCAGGGTGGTCACACCCCACATCGCCAGCGCAAAGCCTGCCCTGGCTTTTGGATAACTGGCCAGCAGCAACGTCTGCGACAGCGGAATCATCGGCCCGGCGACGGCACCCTGGATAATGCGGAAAAAAATAAGCGACTCGATGCTCGGCGCCAAGCCACACAACCACGAGGCGATCACAAACAGCAGGATGCTGGCAGTAAACAGTTTCACCTGTCCGAAGCGCTGCGTCAGCCAGCCTGTTAGCGGCACCGAAATCGCGTTCGAGACCGCGAACGAGGTGATCACCCAGGTGCCCTGCGAAGGGCTCACGCCCAGATCGCCCGCGATCGCCGGAATGGATACATTGGCGATGGTGGTATCCAGCACGTTCATGAACGTCGCCAGCGCGAGCACGATGGTACCCAGCACCAGAGTGCCGCCCTTCAGCGGCGGATATTCCATCGGCGCGGCAGATGCAGGCTGCGGCGCAGCAGGTACATCCGTGTTTGCGGTAGTTGATGTCATGGCAAATTCTGCGTGATTGACGAGTGAATCGGCGGCCCGGATTGGCGTATTAGCTCAGCCGCACCTGTTTACGCTTCGCTCTTGCCGATAGCGCGCTGGATTTGCCCACCTTCGCCACCACCGGTTTCACCTGCACCGCGCGCAGGCCCAAGTTGGCCGCGACGATCTTGTTCACGCGTGCATCCGCTTCCAGGTCGGTCTCGGTAAATACCTTGGTCTCGCTGACCGACGGTACGCTGCTGGCATCAGCCAGCGCCTTACCCGACTGATCGCGTACATCAACTTCGGCTTCCATCGACAGGCCGATGCGCAGCGGATGCTCGGCCAACTGTTTAGCGTCGAGCGCAATGCGCACCGGCACGCGCTGCACCACCTTGATCCAGTTGCCGGTAGCGTTTTGTGCCGGCAACAAGGCAAATGCCGCGCCAGTACCGGCGCCCAAGCCGGCGATTTTGCCGTCGAACACGACCTTGCCGCCATAGATGTCCGCCACCAGTTTCACCGGCTGGCCAATGCGCATGCTGCGCAATTGCACTTCCTTGAAGTTTGCATCCACCCAGACTTCATTCAGTGGCACGATCGCCATCAGCGGCGCGCCGGGCTGGATACGCTGGCCGACCTGGACGCTGCGCTTGGCGATAAAGCCGGTCACCGGCGCCGGCAGTTCTGCGCGTTTGTAGGCCAGATAGGCCTCGCGCACGCGGCTGGCGGCACGCAGCACATTCGGGTGCTGTTCCACGGCAACGCCTTCGGTCAGCGATTTATTAGAGAGTAATTGTTCTCGCGCCGCCAGCGTCGCGGCTTGCGCCACCGCCTGCGCGCTTCGGGCCGTGGCTAGCGCTGTCTGGGCGTGCTGCAATTCCTCACCGGACACCGCGCCGCTGGCAACCAGCGATTGTCGGCGCGCCAGATCGTCTCCCGCGCGCTTCACGTCGCTGGCGGTACGCGCCAGATCGGCCTCACGCAGCGTCACGCTGGCGGCAAGCGCGCCGTTGTTGGCATACAGCGTACGTACTTCACGCACGGTAGCGGCGAGCTGGGCATCGGCCTGATCGAGTGCTACCTGCGAATCGGCGGGATCGAGCTTGATCAGTGTCTGCCCGGCCTTGACGAAATCGGTGTCCTGCGCGCCGATGCCGATCACCGTACCGCTGATCTGCGGCGTGATCTGTACGATATTGCCTTGTACATAGGCGTTATCGGTAGTTTCGAAATTGCGCGCGTGGATAAACCAGAAAATGCCATAGACAATAGCTGCGGTGCCAAAAATCAGCGCCAGCGCAACCAGGATTTTCTGGCGCGGATTGGCAGTTTCAGTCGATGTGCCGGAAGGTTGTGCGGTGGTATTCATGATGATCTCATCTTGAGTTCAGGGGTTTTAATTGACAATGAAAGGATTCACTTTGCGGCAGCTTTGGTTAGGGCGTTGCCGCTCGCATCCGAGTAGCCGCCGCCCAGCGCCCGCGCCAGATTCACGTTTAACTCCAGCGCGCGGGCCTTGAGATCCGTCGCCAAGCGGCGCTGCGCCAGCACAGCGTTTTCGGCCGTCAGCACAATCAGATAATTGGTGAGGCCGGCCTGATAGCGTTTCAGCGCCAACTCATAGGCGGACTCGGCGGCGGCCTGGGTATCGCGCTGTTCCTTGAGTTGAATCACCAGCGATTGGCTGGAGGCGATCTGGTCGGCGACATCGCGCACGGCATCCAGCAGAACCTGGTTGTAGCTTTCTACGGCCGCGTCGTACTCGGCATCTTTGCCTGCCAGCGTTGAACGCAGCCGACCGCCGGCAAAAATCGGAATGCGAATCGCCGGGCCAATACCGTATTGCTGGCTGCCGGCGTTGAACCAATTGGCATAACCAATGCTGCCGAATCCAGCAAAGGCAATCAGATTCACATTGGGATAAAACTCGGCCTTGGTGACATCGATCTCGCGCGATGCGGCGTTGACGCGCGCACGCGCAGCGGCGATATCAGCGCGGCGTCCCACTAGGTCGGCCGGAATCACCGTCGGTAATGCCTGCTCGCGAGCGGCCGCCAGTTGCGGCGCCAGGTTATGTGTGACCTCCGGCGCGGCACCAATCAGCGCCGCCAGCGCATTGCGCATCAGGGCAATTTGTTCATCTAGCTGCGCGATTTCGAGGCGCGTACCCGGCAAGCCGCCTTCGGCTTGGCGCAGTTCAACATTGGTATCGAGGCCGTTGGCGACGCGCTGCTGCACCAGTTTGCGCGTCTGTTCGCGTAAAGCCAGGGTGGCATTGGCGACATTGCGTTGCTCGACGAGACGCGCCAGATTGAACCAGGTTTTCGCGATGTTGGCAGCCAGGACCACACGTGCCGCATCCGCATCCGCTTTCGCGGCGGCAACCTGTCCCAGCGCAGCATCGAGCGCAGCGCGATTGCGTCCGAAGAAATCAAGGTCGAGCCCGAGGTTCAGGTTTGCGTTGTTGATCGAATCACGCTGGCCGGCAAACGGCGGCGGCAACAGACCGTGTTCGGGAAAGCGCTGATAGGTGGAATCGATGCTGCCGCCAATCTGCAATTTGCTCGCGGCATTGGCGATACCTGCCGCCGATTGTGCACGGCGAATGCGCGCCTCGGCCAGTTTCAGGTTCGGGCTTTGCAGTAGCGCCTGATCAATCAAGGCGTTGAGCTGTGCGTCTCCATAGACCTGCCACCAGCGCTCGCCTGGCCCACTGGAAGTGGCGTCTGAAGCACCCGCATCGCGCGCGGAAATCATGGTTGCGGTCGGCGCTATGCCGCCGAAACTGGCGCAGCCCGACATAGCGGTGAATGCCAGCAACAGCAATGCTGCTGATAATTGCCTGGGCAGAGAATTGCATATGACTGTTGAGGAGGGCGAAATATTCATACGGCGTCCCAATAATGTGAATTTGAGTTTGTGCTCAGGCGATTACGGCTGGATGGCCGGGCCCGGCAGCGCATCGCGGCCGTTTTCCAGCATGCGACGCAGATTGGCCTTCATCAGCACGACTTCATCGCATGAAAAGCCGCGCAGGTGATGATTCAGCACTTCGGCCAACGCATCCGGAATCAATTCGGTGACCGCGCGACCTTGCTCGGTCAATTTCAGGCGAACAACACGCCGATCCTGCTCGCACCACACACGTTTCAGCATGTCTTTGGCTTCGAGCCGGTCGACCATTCGCGTGGTCGCACCGGTATCCACGTCGAGCTCGCGCGCCAGGGCGCCGGCGGTATCACCCTTGCCGTTGGCAATCAGCAATAGCGGACCCCACTGCGAATGCGTCAAGCCACGCGCTTGCATTTTGGCGTCGATATGACGCTGGAAAGAGTGAGCGAGCTTGCGCACCAGATAACCGATCGATTCATCGATATTCCAGTAGGCGCCGCCTTGATAGAAACCTGCCGTGACCGGTGTGGCCACCGGTGTCGGAATCTGGCTTGAAGTTGATTTTGGTTTCATGATGCGTTGCAATATAACTGCCTAGGCAGTTATTGTCAAGGCATCAATGACAGGTTAAATATTATATAATATATGTTTATTATCATCTATTTAAACTATATTTTTAATGTCGATTATAAGAATGCCAAGGCGGAATTCCTGCAACTTCCCGTAAAGATACATGTGAAATGCATCCGCTCTTCCTATGCCCGCCTTTCAGTCCAGCGGCACTTGTAGCTCGGCAATAATGCGCTGCATGACAGGCTTCGACGACAACAGGCTCACATGCCCTACCCCCGCCATCGGCAGATTCTCGGCCCAATCCAGCCGGCTGCTCTCCGCCGGATAAACGAGATCATCGTTCAAGGTGTAAATCGACAGCGTTGGCGGTTTTGGAAGCGCAGCCTCATCGATGACAAGCGCCTTCAGCCGCGCACTATCAGGCCGCATTTCCTGTACACAACGACCGAGGCCGAAGGTGGCCATTTGCGTACCCTGATGGGGTGAGCCGATGGTAATCAACCTCGCTACACGACCTTCGCCGGCATGCGCTACCAGGTAAGCACGTGTCACCAGACCGCCCATGCTATGCGCAACAATGTTGACTTTTTCCGCGCCAGTTTCAGTGCATATCGCCTCGATGCGCGCCGCCAGTACCGGCATCATCTCGTCGATGCTGCCCAGCATGGGGCGCAGACTCACGGTGTAAACAGGACCCAAGCCCGCCGTCGCGAGCCGTTTTCGCATGCGCCAGAACATGCCGCGATTGGACACATAGCCATGCACCAGCAGGATCGGTGTACCGGTCTTCTGCCCGATTGGTTCCGAAGGCATCAGCCACTGATGAAACGGTTCCGCGATGGTCAGCGCAAATGCACGCGCATCAATTTCGCTGGCCAGCGCATGCAGGCTGTTGCCCCAGGGCTGGGGGTTACGGTCGCGCAGGCGAAACACGCTGCTCAGCAGATAGCTCGGCAAGGCGGCGACAATGCGCAGACCCACCGGGATCATCAGGATCAGCAAAAGCATCAGTACGGGATGCAGCCCCTGCTGCCGCCAGTACAGGCCGAGCAGCATGTAGACGGCAAGCTCAATAATCAGCCCAATAAGGAGGAGTGCTTGCAACATCGAATAAGCGCTCTGCTAATGAATCAGGAACTGCCACTGTAGCAGCCACAACGCAGCCATCCCCGCGCACAGGGTGGCGAGAATATTGCGGGTTTTCCATGCCACCGCCATTGCCAGCAACGCGGCGATCATGCGCAAGGTATTGACCATGTCGCCGGCGGGTATCTCACGGAACAGCACTTCGGGCAGCACCAGCGCCGGCAACACTGCCGCGGCGACAAATTTCAGTGCGCGTTGCAGCCATGCCGGCACACGCGTGCCTGGCGGCATGACGATAAACGAGGCGCGTGCAGCCAGCGTCACCACGCCGGCGGCGATCACGGTTGCCCAAGCCATCCAGTCACTGACGATCATGATCGCGCACTCATGGCGCCGCCCGCAATGCACGCTCGTCACGCGCATCCAGCCAGGTACCGACGGCGACGCCAACCAGGGCGGCAGAGATCAGGCCCAGTTTCAGCGGCATCGCGGTGGTAAAAGCAGCGGTAGTCGCGGCGATGATGGCAGCCGACCAGTGCGCGCGCGACTGCAGCGCGGGCATCAACAGCGCCAGAAACACCAGTGGAATGGCAAAGTCGAGAGATAAATTGGTCGGCACCAGGGTGCCCGCGAAAATGCCGACCGCCACCATCAGTTGCCAGCTCAACCACATGATGCTGGCCGCGCCCAGATAATACATATCGCGATGCGGCTCGCTGCTGCCCGGCTTGAATTTCGCCAACATCAGCGCAAAGCCATGGTCGGTAAGCAGATAGGAAATCAGCCACTTGCGGCCAGTCGGCGACTCGCGAAAATGTGCGGCCAGCGCGGCGCTGTACATCGTCATGCGCAGGTTCACCACCAGCACCGTCAGCACCACGATCGCCAGCGGCGTGTGCTGTGCCATCAGCGCAATCGCGGCCAGCTGCGAAGCGCCGGCGTAAACGATCAGCGACATGCCCAGCGCGAGCCAGGGATCCATCCCCGCCGCGGTCGAGGCCGCGCCGGTAATCATGCCGAACGGCAGCAGGCTGATCACGGCAGGCAGCTGGGCGCGCAAACCGGTGAAGAAGGCAGTACGGGGCGTTCGCAAAATGGATTTTAATTGACGGCGGGAGCGGCTGATTCTAACAGGCCCAATTGAATTATTGATAGATATGCTGGAATGAATTGCAGTTGATAATGCAGCGCAATTTGTCTAAATGAAATTTTCGTAGAACGCCATTTGGTGCGGTGTATGAGGCATAAATGGCTGGAGAGGCCCGCCAAATGGCGATCTACATTTTTTTGTGGCCGGTAGTCGGTGTAGATAGTGGGGGTACAGAACTGTAGCCCGGATGAAGCGCAGCGCAATCCGGGATTGCAGCCGATCATCGACGGCCCTCGATTGCGACCGAAGGAAGTCCCGTGGGACGCTGCGCTTCATCGCGGCTACTCGCTACATTTTTTTGCCGAATAACCCCGTCAGGAACCTCACCGCCACGCGACCATCCGATCATCTGGCTCAACCGTAGTTTGTTTACGGCCACATGTTTATTGCCTCTTGATTCGCCTGTCGATCGTCGCGGAACCCTTCCATTACCACCATGCCTTCCCTGCTCCGTATACGTTTCATCCCCTTCGCCTTGGCCATGTGCCTGTTTGCTGCCCGCGTAAGCGCCGCAACGCCTGACCGTGCCGTGCCGGTGATGGACATCGTGACAATGGAGAATGCGCAACTTGAACTGCAGTTCGCGCCCGGGTTCAATGCGGCTGCCCGTAGCGAAGCACGTGCGTGGGTGACGCGCTCAGCGCAGGCGGTGGCCGCCTATTTCGGCCGCTTTCCGGTCAGGCGCGTAACTATTTTGCTGGTTCCTCAAGGCGGCGCCGGCATCATCGGCGGCACTACTTACAACGAGCCTGAATTGATGATCCGCGTCCGCGTCGGTCGCGATACCACGCGCGCAGCCTATCTCGACGACTGGATCATGGAGCACGAGATGGTGCATCTCGCGATTCCGGATGTTCCGGAAAATCAGACCTGGTTTCACGAAGGGGTCGCGACCTATGTGGAAATCATCGCGCGCGAGCAGGCTGGCCTCACCTCCAGCGAGCGGGCCTGGTCCGAGCTAACCCGCAATCTGCACCAGGGTTTGCCGCAGCCAGGCGATCGCGGGCTCGACCACACGCCGACCTGGGGACGCACTTATTGGGGAGGCGCGCTGTTTTGCCTGCTCGCCGATATCGAGATTCGTAGCCGCACCCACAACCGCCTCGGCTTGCAGGATGCGCTGCGCGGTATCGTCGCCGCCGGAGGCAACTACGCCAAATCGTGGCCGCTGACAAAAACGCTTGACGAAGCTGATCGCGCCATCGGCCTGACGGTGCTTGCCGACTTGCACGCACGCATGAAAGCCAGCGCTGTTGATACCGATCTGGGCAAGCTGTGGCGCGAGCTCGGGGTGAGCAATAGCCAAGGCGTGATCGCGCTTGATGATACTGCCCCGCAAGCGGCGATTCGTCGCGCCCTGCTCGCCCGGCACGCGAATTAGCCAAGCCTGCCAACGTCGTCAATTCAAGCCCGGAAAGGTCTTCCCTGCGGCTACTGTCCGCAGCGGATCTTCCTCATGCGGTACATGACCCAGATCGTCGAACATCACCAGTTGGCTGCCGGCGATATCGCGCTGGAACCGTCGGCCCGACTCCGCTGGGATCAGCTGGACGCGCCCGCCTCGGAGAATCGGTGTCGGCACTTTCACCGCCGGAATCTGCGCGCCGATTTCGCCCTTCAGAATCTGCTTCGGGCGTTCCACCAAGGCGCGGCGATTACCTTCGCGCAAGGTCAGTTCGTAATGGCGATTTGGATTTCCGGTATGGCACGCGCCGGTTCCGCATACACGCTGCGCACGCTGCCCGGCGGCGTTGCATAATCCAGTTGTTGCTAACGCGGTGATTACCGCCGTGCACGCAACAGCGGCTGCGCTTTCATTTCAGACGGGATCAGACATGAGCAATATCGACGACGCCTTCACCACCATGCGCAGAAACCTGGAAGAGCGCACCGGCAAATCGTTCGCGGCGTGGATCAACATCGCGCGCTCACTGGGCACTGACAAGCACAGCGATATCGTCGCCTACCTGAAACAGGAAGGGCCGATGGGCCATGGTTATGCCAACATGATCGCCCACGAAGCGCGTAAGCCCGATACCGTTGCCGAAGAGGACCCGATCGATGCGATTTACGCAGGTAACAAAGCGGCGCTGCGGCCGCTTTACGACGCTATTGTCAAGACAGTGAAAACCTTCGGCAAGGACATCGAGTTCGCACCCAAAAAAGGCTATGTAAGTCTACGCCGCGCCAAGCAATTTGCACTGGTGCAGCCGTCCACCGCCGAGCGCATTGATATCGGCATCAACCTGAAAGGCGTAGCACCCGAGGGCAAGCTGGAGGCTTCCGGCACCTGGAATGGCATGGTCAGCCATCGCGTGCGAATTGCGTCTGCCGCCGATTTCAGCACCGAGGTGAAGGTGTGGCTGAAGCAGGCTTATGATCAGGCGGGCTAGTTGCCAGCGCTAGCGATGCTTCCCTCGACGAATTTTCAACCTACTTCTGTGCCTGAACGTCCCTATAAAGGTCATGCCCTCCCATGCAAGCGCTACCCCGGTTTTCCATCGTATCGATTGTCCTCATCGCCATCAGTGGCCTGGTGGCCGCATCTTCGAATCTGGGCGCGTCAATACCTGAGTTGAAAATATTATTTATTGCCGACCCTGCACACGCAGGATTTGCCGACATTGCGCAAGGGCAGGTATGGCGCTTGATTACGCCAATTTTCATCCATTTCGGCGTGCTGCATCTGCTGTTCAACATGATCTGGGTATGGGATCTCGGCAAGCTGATCGAAGCCAGAAAAGGCATCGGCTTTTATATCGGCTTCGTGCTGGTCGCGGGCGTGGCCTCGAACCTGGCGCAATACCTGTTTACCGATTCGCCCTACTTCGGTGGCATGTCCGGCGTACTCTATGGACTATTGGGCTATATCTGGATTCAGGGCCGCACCAACCCGGCGTTTGGCTTCATCCTGACGCAAAGCACGGTACTGATCATGGGCGGCTGGTTTGTGCTGTGCTGGACCGGATTGCTCGGCCCGATTGCCAACTGGGCGCACACTGCCGGCTTGCTTATCGGTATGGCCTGGGGTTATCTGCCGGTGAGGGCGCGTAACCGGGAGACGTAGCCGGAAAATTCATGCGGCTTGCAAATTGCGCAGGCCCTGGGCCTCAGCGCCCGCTGCGAAAATCGAATTCGCGCATCATGAATTGCTCCAGTCCCTCGCTATCCTCCTTGCGCGCGGACAGCGTGACCACACGCCCCAGCCGATACGAATCCCAGTTGAAATTGCCCTGGTAATGCTCGCGGATGAGTTCGATCATTTTGCGTATGATCGCGAGCTCGACATCGCCGCCCTGCCCGGCGTCGACCTCGACCAGACGGCGCTTGCTGCTGCTGGCATCGGTGGTCCATTCGCGGAACGAGAACTGCGCAAAGCGATGGCCCTTGTTGATGATCTGAAAAATGCCGTTGGTGCCATCGGGCTGCTGTGACAGCGATTTCAAGTTACTGGCTAAATTGGCGTTGCGTCTTTCTTCTGCGGTTTGATCCCCGGCTGCGGCGCGACCGGCGGCGTTGTAGCGAGCCGCTGCGGAATCCGCCTCGGCGCGACGCGCTTGATTGCGCTGCACCAGCTCGGCCATGCTCTGCGGCTGTTCGGGATCCGGCGGCCGCCTCGGTTGTGGCTTGTCGGGAGGCTCCATCGGGACCGAAAACGGCGACGGCTTGGCCGAGGGTGCGGCGGTGATAGTGCGACGCGACGGCGTGCGTGGCGGTGTCGGCTCAGCCTTCGCTGTCTGGGTCGGCGGTGGCGCGGCCGGTGGCGGCGCGTTTAACCGCACTTCCAGTGGCCCCGAGCTGGGCACGCCATCGATCTGCACCGGCTTCGGCAGGAAAATGAACAACAAGGCATGTAACAACAGCGACAAGCCGATACCGATGGCGATGCGCGGCTTGGCGCGGGCGCGTCCTTCGGTATCGTCGTGCGCCCAGGGTGCCGGGCCAATATATATCGCGTTGTTGGGCATCTAGTCGAAATAAGTGCGATCGGTGCGGATGCCGTCCGCAAGCAAGCTGCGGGTATTCATGGTGGCAATGTCAGGTGCTTGGGCCGCGAATTGCGGGCTTGGTTCAGGGACTGCGCAACTGCGCCAGATCGCCCTCTTCAAGCCAGGCCCAGCAACCTTGCGCCAGGCTGGCCGGCAAATCATAGCCGCCGATTGTAACGCGGTGCAGCGCCTCGACCCGATTGCCGGCAGCGGCCACCATGCGCTTGACCTGGTGGTACCTGCCCTCGGCAATGGTGAGCTGGAGCCGGTTGCGCTCGAGACGCCTGCAATCCAGCGCGAACACCGGCGCGGGCGCGTCACGCAACACCACGCCGGCGGCCAGCGCCGCGAGCTGTTCATCATCCAGCGGGTGTTTGGTGGTGGCCTCATACACTTTCGATACGTGTTTTTTCGGTGATGTGAGCGCATGAATGAAATCGCCGTCATCCGACAGCAACAACAGCCCGGTGGTGTCCTGGTCCAGCCGCCCCACGCACTGCACGCCGCGATTGATCATCGGCAGCGGCAGCAGGCTGAACACGCTGTGGTGATGCAGGGGCTGCGCGGAACACTCGTAGCCGGCCGGCTTGTTGAGCGCAATATAAACGCGCTCGCGGTATTGCCAGGGCTCACCATCGACCGTGAAGCAGAAGTCATCGGTAGCGAATCGGCTGCGCGGATCGGCACAGACGCGGAACGCATCTTCGCCCGCGACCCTTACGCATACCTGACCCGCCGCAATCATCGCGCCGCAAGCTTTACGCGTACCAAAGCCTTGACGCTGCAATAAACGATCTAATTCCAACATGGGGGAGAGTTATAACAGATGGTCAACGCGAGTGATGTTTCTGCAAAGTAAACAAAATGGGATATGAGTTTAAAGAGACAAACTCCAGTATTGGCGCGGTGTTTGGAGCAAAAACGCCTCAAAACCCGCACCAATGCTGGAGTTTGGCATTTTATTCAACGGCGTTGATGGTATTCAGCAACTGTCGCCACAATACGGATGACGTCGCACGCCAGCCGGGTCACGCGGTCAAACCGGCTCGCGCATAGTCACAAATTCTTCCGCAGCGGTAGGATGAATGCCGATGGTCGCGTCGAACTGCGCCTTGGTCGCGCCGCAGTTGAGCGCCACCGCAAAACCCTGGATGATTTCGCCCGCGTCCGGTCCAACCATATGCACGCCGAGCACGCGATCGGAGCCAGAGTCGACTACCAGTTTCATCAGCGTGCGTTCCATGCGGCCGGACAGGGTGTGCTTGAGCGCGCGGAAATTGCTTTTGAAGATTTTCACGTCCGCGTAACGCTTGCGCGCCTCCGCTTCCGAAAGCCCCACCGTGCCGACATTGGGGTGACTGAAAATAGCGGTGGGAATATTGTCGTAGCCGATGCGGCGCCGGTCTTCGTTGAACAACTGGTCCGCCACCACCATGCCCTCGGCCAGCGCCACCGGGGTCAGTGCCGGGGTGTCGGTGCAATCGCCGATGGCGTAGATCGAGGGCACGCTGCTGCGGAATTGCTTGTCGACCTTGATCGCGCCGTTTTTGTTCAACGCCACACCAGCCGCTTCCAGACCGAGGCCGGCGGTATGCGGCGCACGCCCGGTGGCAAACAGCACGCAGTCGGCCTCGATCGTATCGCCACCGCTGAGCAACACCCGATACGAGGCGCCCTGCTTGTCGATGCGCTCGATGGTGGCGCGCAAGCGCAAGTCGACGCCTTTCTTGACCATCTCGGTGGCCAGCATCGTGCCCAGATCGGCGTCGAAATCCTTGAGCACCTGTTCGCCGCGATAGACGAGTGAAGTCTTGGCGCCGAGCCCGTTGAAAATCGACGACAGCTCGACGGCGATATAACCGCCGCCGAACACCACCACTCGCTTGGGAAACGTGTCGAGGTGAAAAAATTCATTCGAGGTAATCGCGTATTCCGCGCCGGGAATATCCGGCTTGACCGGCCAGCCGCCGGTGGCGATCAGAATATGCCGCGCGGAAATCTGTTGGCCGTTGATCGATACGGTATGTGCATCCAGCAGCGTGGCGCGACCGTGCATGATGTCGACACCCGCATCGAGCAGCAGGCGTTCATAAACTTTATTGAGCCGGGTGATTTCCGCATCCTTGTTGGTACGCAGGGCCGGCCAATCGAATTTGGGCGCATCGATATGCCAGCCGAAGCCGGCCGCGTCTTCAATGTCCTCGTGTACATGTGCCGCATAGGCAAACAGCTTTTTCGGAATGCAACCCACATTGACGCAGGTGCCGCCGAGATAGGTCGATTCGGCAATTGCCACTTTCGCGCCGTAGCGCGCCGACATGCGGCTGGCGCGCACTCCGCCGGAGCCAGCGCCGATGGTGAACAGATCGTATTGGTAATCAGGCATTGGTTTTCTCGTATTTCAGACGGATGATTTCGGCACACCCACGGCCCGCGCCAGCGCGGCCATCAGCGGCACCACGATGATGACCGACACCGTAAACCACAAGGGATGCGGCAGCATCACAATGTTCATCAGCGCAAACAGCAGGATCAGCCCGCCGATGCTGCCGGCATAACGCCAGGCCGTGCTGCGCGCAATGCGGCCGGCGACCACGCCGCCAACAAAAGTACCGGCGGCATAAGCCAGCAATATCAGCAGGAAAGCACCGACCGGCATGCTGGCGATGAAGGCGCGCATCGCCTCGGGGTTGTTGCGATCGGGCGGCACGGCCGGGGCGTAGATCAGGTGCGCCAGGTACTCGATAAGGCCAACCACGATCACCGCTGTAAACACGCCAGCGAGCAGGGCAAGAATTTTTCGTGCCATTTTTTTCCTTTCCAGTTTTTGCAAACGCGGCGGCGACGCTTATTCGAAACGATTCGTCAATATGCCGACACCGTCAATGACGATGCTCACCGTACTGCCCGGCTTCATCGAACCAACGCCGACCGAGGTGCCGCAGGCGATCACATCGCCCGCCTCCAGCGGCAGGTCCTGCGAAATCAGGCTCACCAGTTGCGCCGGCGAAAATACGATGTCCGACAGCGGATAGTTCTGCCGCTCCTGGTCGTTGAGGATGGTTTTGACC
>JANMXS010000171.1:0-3468 GCA_031394335.1 Burkholderiales bacterium | reverse complement strand
AAATCCGCACCGCGATAGTCAGGCCCGCGCAAAACGTATCAGCCGTGCGAAAATCGGGGCATGATTATTTACGCCGCCACCATTTTCGTCTCCGCGTTTTTGCTGTTCCTGATTCAACCCGTCATTGCCAAGCAAATCCTGCCCTGGTTCGGCGGCAGCGCCGCCGTGTGGACCACCTGCCTGGTATTTTTCCAGTTCGCCCTGCTGGCCGGGTATTTCTATTCGGACTGGATGACGCGCAAGCTTGGCGCCAAACGTCAGGCCATGCTGCATCTGGGCCTGGTGATCATCGCGCTATTGCTGCTGCCGATCATTCCCGATGTGAGTTGGAAGCCGAAGGGGGATGAGGAACCGGGCATGCGCATTCTGCTGCTGCTGACCGTCACCATCGGCCTGCCCTATTTCCTGCTCTCCACCACCAGCCCGCTGGTACAAGCCTGGTTCGCGCGCAGCTATCCGGCCGTCAGCCCCTACCGACTGTTCGCGCTCTCCAACCTGGCCTCGATGCTGGCATTGCTGGGTTATCCATTTCTGTTCGAACCGTATTTCACAACCAGGCATCAAGCCCTTGGCTGGTCAGTCGGCTTTGGCTTGTTTGCCTTACTGATTGGATGCGCAGCCTGGTTCGGGTTGCGCAATCGCGATTCCTCAACCGACGATGGCGCCGGAGCGAGTGCAAAAATAGAAGTGATCGATGCGCAACCTGCATTGCTGCCTTCTGCCACCGATAAATTGCTATGGATCACCCTCTCCGGACTGGGCTCGGTATTGCTGCTGGCGATCTCCAACCACCTCACACAAAACATTTCCTCCATTCCGCTGATGTGGGTAGTGCCGCTGGCGCTTTACCTGCTGACCTTCATCCTCTGTTTCGACGGCAAGAATTGGTACCGGCACAAAATCATGTTGCCATTACTGGCAATTTTCATCGTTGCCATGACCTATACCCTGGCCGACAAAGACCTGCACTTCAAGCTGTATTTCCAGATCGGCCTGTTCTCGGCCGGCCTGTTTATCGCCTGCATGTTCTGTCATGGCGAGCTGGTGGCGCGCAAGCCGCATCCAAAATTTCTCACCACGTTTTATTTGATGATCTCGGTGGGCGGCGCGCTCGGCGCGGTATTGGTCGGCATCATTGCACCGCTGACCTTGCCCGCATATTACGAACTTGAAATCGCGCTGGTACTGCTGGCGATGCTCGCCACGTATTTGCTGCTCGGGCGCGCACATATCGGCTTTGTGGTGCTGGGCGTGGCGGTATCGCTGTTTGCCACCGTAACAGCAGGCTTCACCATCCATCAGTTCAAGGAAGACGTGGTGATGATGACGCGGAATTTCTACGGCACCCTGCGCGTCAAGCAATACAACCCGCCGGACGTGGAATACCGACGCCGCTCGCTGATTCACGGCGCGATCCTGCACGGCGACCAGTACATGGATCCGCCCTATAACCGCTCGGCGACCACCTACTACAAGGCCAAATCCGGCATCGGCAAGACGATCCTTCTCAAGGAAAAAATCTCTGCCGCACCGCACCGCGTCGGCATCATCGGCCTGGGCTCCGGCACCATCGCCGCCTATGGCAACAAGGGCGATGTGTATCGCTTCTACGATATCAATCCGGCCATGGTGAAAATCGCCAACAGCGAGTTCACCTATCTCAAGGATACCGATGCCACCATCGAGATTGCACTCGGCGATGCACGTCTCAACCTGGAACGCGAACCGTCGCAGCAATTCGATGTGCTGGCCATCGATGCCTTTTCCAGCGATTCGATCCCGGTGCATCTGATCACCCTGGAAGCGCTGGAGATTTACGAAAAGCATATGAAGCCCGATGGCGTGATCGCCTTCCACGTCTCCAACCGTTTTCTCGACCTGAAGCCGGTAGTACAGATGATCGCCGAGAAGCGCGGCTTCAATGTGGCCTGGGTACGCGACACCTACGAAGACGGCTCGACCAGCAGCGACTGGGTACTGCTGAGCAAGGGCAAAACCTTTTTACTCAAGCCCGAAATCCTTGAGGCGACCTATATCATCCCGCCGGAACCGGGCTGGCGGGTATGGACGGATGATTTCAACAATCTGCTGCAGGTGCTGAAATAATATGCATGTCTGCGTACTCGGCGCCGGCGTCATCGGCATTACCACCGCCTACTACCTGAACCGGGCCGGCCATCAGGTCACCGTGGTCGAGCGCAATGCGCACGCCGGGTTGGAGACCAGTTATGCCAATGGCGGGCAATTGTCGTACAGCTATGTGGCGCCACTGGCCGGACCGGGGGTGATACCGAAGATTCCGCCATGGTTATTGCGTCGCGATTCGCCGCTGCGTTTTTATCCGCGCTTCGATCTCGACCAGTGGCGCTGGTGTCTCAAGTTCGTCGCCGCCTGCAATCGCAACCAGGCGGAAATCAGCACGGTGCATCTGCTGCGCCTCGCCTATTACAGCCGCGACCTGATTCACGACATCGTCGCGCAGGAAAAAGTAACCTTCGATTTTCGCCGCAACGGCAAGCTGGTGATTTTTTCCGACGAGGACAGTTTCGACGGCGCAAAACGCACCCTGGCGTTTCAGCGCGAGCACGGCAGCCGGCAGGAGGCGCTGCTGCGTGAACAGGTTCTGGAACAGGAACCGGCGCTTGCGCACATCGGCAAACGCATTGTCGGCGGCATTTATACGCCCAGCGAAGACGCCGGCGATTGCCATGATTTTTGCGTGGCGATGGAAGCGCTGCTGCGCGAGCGCGGGGTGAAGTTCATGACGGATACAAAAGTATCGGGTATTGAACGCGATGCCAGCCATGCGATCCGCACCGTACGCACTTCGGCGGGCGATATCGACGCCGACGCCTATGTGCTGGCGCTGGGCGCGGCCAATGCCTGGCATGCGAAGCAGCTTGGTTTTTATTTGCCGATCTACCCGCTCAAAGGCTACAGCCTGACCATCAACACCAAAGATGCCCCCAATCCCGCCGGCGTGCCGCGCATCAGCGTCACCGACAGCAAGTACAAGGTGGTCTACGCCCTGCTCGGCGATGAACTGCGCATCGCCGGCATGGCCGATATCGCCGGGCATGATCGCTCGCTCGAGGCCGACCGCGTAGCGCTGCTGATTGCGCAAGCCAAGGCAACTTTTCCGGACGCTGCCAGCTACACTGCCGACCTGAAACCCTGGGCCGGCCTGCGACCCGCCACACCCAAGGGCACGCCGATCATCGGCGCATCGCCGTATCGAAATCTTTATCTCAACACCGGCCACGGCGCGCTCGGCTGGACGCTGGCCTGTGCCTGCGCAAAAATCGTCGCTGACCAGATCAGCGGCAAGACGCCCGACATTGCGCTCGACGGATTGACCTTGTGAGTTCGGCGTTGCGGGCATCGTCGATGGACATGCATCTTTGGCAGCATCTGGATGCGCGTCGGCATATTTTTATTGCACTCAACATCGTGGCCGTAATTGTCGGC
>JANMXS010000170.1:0-5608 GCA_031394335.1 Burkholderiales bacterium | reverse complement strand
CCAGCCTAAATGTCCGCTCCGGGCCGAACTTTGACAGTTCGAAAAGTTACTGCTGAAGTATTTCTCTCGCCATAACATTGAGTTCCTCCGCTTTCTCCGCGCCCACCGAAACGGCGATAGGTACGACCAGATTGAAGTTAGCTCAATGGCTGATCACTTTGCATCGCTTGGCCTCGCACACTGCCTTGGGGCCTGGCGGCAACCAACCTGGCGGGCAGCCGCGCGCGCCCTTGCCTGCAGGGTCCGCCGGGATTTTTTCATATGCCTTGAGCTCGGTCTTGTTAATCGCGAAGGTCGCGCACCAACCTTGGACAACCACACACTGCGAGTTTGAAAGACACTGAAAAAAACGATCTGGCAGCGCCCGCTGAAATGCCGGCTTCTCGTCGCCGGAAGCGTTGTCAGCCAAAGCCGTGGCGCTGGTGGCCAATACCCAGCACGCAATCACGACTATCAGGCACTGTGGCGCAAAAGGAAAACGGTACGGCAACTTCGTCATCGTGCCACTCTTTCTGTGAAATCGCTTGAATTTTAGACAGCGGATTCATGACTGCTATGGGCCGCATGTTGCCTCACGCTCCGCGTCGAGAATGGCGAGAAACATATTGGCGCAGCACGCTATCCATGCGAGATTGCCAACCCTCTCCTGTGGACCTGAAGTATTCCAAGACCTCAGAACTGTATCGCACCGAAACAAGCTTTTTTGTATTTTCTGACTTTGGGCGACCACGCAATGCTCGCATCGGGATCATTTCTTTTAGCTGCTTAGGTGTCAACGGCTGCGCGTCAGCATCCGCTCTCGCCGCAGCAGTAATTGCCCTATCCTCGGCAACGGTAGGCATCGCGATTGAAACTCGTTTAGATTGCTTTGACATATTGTTGTACCTCACGACGGTTAGCTCGGCGCAAGCTAATAATCCTTCGCATTGCGCCGCGGTCCACAAACGACACGTAGTAGAGGATTTCCGTCTTCGGCGCGAGAGCAATCATTCGCAACTCGTCATATTCGAAGCGGTCGTCCAACCAAACCAATGCTGCGTCCCAATCAAGTTCTCTGGCCATCGAGAGCGATACACCGTGCTTTACTAGGTTCGTCTCGTCCTTGGTCTTATCGAACTCGATCCGCATTATTTATTGTAGCTACGATAAACACGAGGGTCAAGTCAAGTCTTCGTAGACTAGCCCATACATTTGGGTCCGCGACCGTCGGCTTTGGAGCAAATTGGAGGGCCGGCGTAGAGGACCGCTTGGGGCCGCATGTTGCCAATCAGATCAAGCCCCTAGCCGACACCAAGCGGCACTACAGCCTTCCCGAAAGCGGCCGTTTAACATCCCTTTTGCGCAGCGAGGAACCCGTCAACCACGAGCCGGGGTTAGAGAGCAAGGCCACAAAGTGATATTGCACTTATAACACCCAGAATTAAGAAGGCGTGCTGAGGCTGGGGAGAATAAAAAATCTTTAGGGGTGCCATTTGGGGCCACCGATTAAGCATCAACACCCATACAAGTATCAGCATACCAATGCCAAATTTTGGCTCCACTGGATGGTTTGCGCCAAAGTACTTTGGTACCCACCAGAATGCGGCTAAAACGGCAATGACCGCGTATGTAAGCACAAGGAGTCTTCGAGCTGCCTTGTTGCCGACGGTGAAGAATTGGCTCCGCACTTTGCTCTACCTCAATTTGTGGCGACATACCCAGTCCCCACAATTTTTCGGGTTGGCGCACAACATGATTGAGCAAAATGGCTTCACAGGTAATTTGGTTGGTGAATTGAAGCAACAAACTGAATGACCGCTACAGGCCGAATTGAGACATTGAAGTTTGCCCCCAGAGTGGCCTTCCATCTTCTCAAAATGTTTATGCGGCAAGCAACTGGCAGCGGGAAATATGCGAAAGTGCTTCACCCATGGTTTCACGCGCGATGGCTGTGTCGTAATTGGCTTGGCCACGAAGCCACCATCCATCACTGAACCCAAAATACCGACACAGTCTTAGATCCGTGTCAGCCGTAATGGCCCGCTTACCCGCTACGATATCGCCGATTCGCTGGGGTGGCACGCCGATATCCTTGGCGAGACGATACTTCGTCAGGCCAAGCGGCTTCAGAAACTCTTCATCAAGCATTTCGCCGGGAGAAACGGGGGGAACTGTACGCATGTTCAAATTCCTTTAGTGGTAATCCACAATTTCGACATTTTTCGCACCTTCTGACGTCCAAATGAAGCAAACGCGCCATTGATCGTTGATGCGAATGCTGTGCTGGCCCCTGCGATTTCCCTTTAATACTTCAAGTTGATTGCCTGGCGGGACGCGCAAATCCTCTAAAATTGTGGACCAGTCTAACTGCTCAAGTTTGCGTAATGCGGGGCGCTCGATATTTACCCATCGGCGAACCCGGCGACCCAGAAAGAGTGCCTCTGTGTCTTTGCACTTAAAAGTCTTGATCGCCATTTGCAAATATTAACGCTTGGCGTTGATAACGTCAAGCGTTAATATGCGCCGCGCGGTTTATAGCCCCATCAGCGGATGGATAGACGCATATATCCCATAGGCGAAATATGCTCAGCTCTTGAACGCCATGCTATCTAATTCGGGAGCGGCCTGAGAAAATCGATGCCCCCAAATGATGCGGAATACGACTAAATGTCAACATTAAAAGCCACCGTTGAACGACCACTATGGACCGAATCCCGACAGTCAATCCTATTAGAATATTCCGAAAAAAATAATACGCCTGGTGAGCGAATCACGCTTGTCTTCCTGAACGAGTTGCTTGCATTGGAGGCAGCGTCGCCCACCAGATCAATGCCGCCAGAACGACCTGCAAAACCAGACGCAGCGACAATAGTATTTCTGGTATGCGCGGGAACAACTGCGGATTCAGCCACATGTAAACATTGGCAGGCGTGATGGCGATGGTCAGCGCGATGAGGCCAATGCCGGCAGCGCGCCGGGATTTCAAATGAAGCAACCCGGACGCGCCTAGCAACTCAAAAAATCCGCTTATGTAGACGAGTTCAATTTGATATGGCAATTGCGGCGGCACGATTTTGAGGAAAAACGCGGTGGCGACGAAGTGGCCAATCCCGCCTGCGAAAAACCAGATGAATACAAATGCCAGCGCTATTTTTTTATATGGCATCGTGATTTTCGCCTTGGCCTGATCCGCTGTTTTCAGCGCACATTTTTACCTCGAGATATCCCGGCAGTTTCCACCATTATTTCCGCAACGCCTCATCCACCACCCGCTGCGTCAAACCCGGCGCCAGCAATTCGATCAGCTCATAGGTGTAGCCACGTAGGAAAGCGTTTCGCTTTAACGCAATCTTGGTGACGCTTTCGGTAAACAAATGCTTGGCTGAAATCGCACCCAGCTTGGCATCCTGCTTCGGGTCGTAGGCCATTTCGGCGAGCAGGCCGATGCCGATGCCGAGTTCGACATAGGTCTTGATCACGTCGGAATCCATCGCCGACAGCACGAAGGTCGGCGACAAGCCCTGCGCGGCGAAGGCCTGGTTGACGGCGCCGCGACCGGTCATGGAAATATCGTAGGAGACCAGCGGGTAGGCGGCGATATCGGCCAGCGTGAGCTTGCGTTTGTCGAGAATCGGATGGCCCTTTTGCGCCACCACCACGCGATTCCAGGCGTAAAGCGGCAGGGTGACCAGCTCAGGTACGCCATCAAGATATTCGGTGGCAATGCCCAAGTCGGCGCGGCCGGAAGCGACTTCGGCGGCAACCTGCATGGGATTGCCCTGATGAATGAACAGCGACACTTTCGGGAAGCGCTTCAGGAACACCGGGATCACCTTGGGCAGCACATAACGCGCCTGGGTATGGGTGGTGGCGATGACCATTTCGCCCACCGCCTCGTCCTGCAGGTCGAGTGCGGCGCGTTTCAGGTTGCCGGCGTCGGCGAGCACTTTTTCGCCGAGCTCGACGAGGCGCTTGCCGGCCGGCGTGATCTCGACCAGGCGTTTGCCGCGGCGTATGAACACCTGCACGCCCAACTCGCCTTCCAGCGCGAGGATTTGCTTGCTGATGCCGGGCTGCGAAGTGTGCAAGGCGGCGGCGGCGTCCGAGACCGATAGCCCGCGGCGCGCGACTTCGCAGAGGTAACGGATTTGTTGGAGGGTCATGGCGATTCTCTATATACGAATTGGTTATTTGATATTAACTTATTATTCCTATGCAATCTATAGCTCGCACCGTACCATTTGGGACTTATCACTCAGGATAGCTATGGATATTGCCTATTCCTTTGCCGGGCTCGGCGTGGGATTCATCGTGGGATTGACCGGCGTCGGCGGCGGATCGCTGATGACGCCGCTATTGGTATTGTTGTTCGGCATTACCCCGTCCGTCGCGGTGGGCACCGATTTGCTTTACGCCTCGATCACCAAGACCGGCGGCGCGGTGGTGCACGGCATCAAGAATACAATCGAATGGAAAATCGTCGGCTGGCTGGCGCTGGGCAGCGTTCCGGCCGCGCTGATTGTGGTCTCGATGTTGTCGGGCCGCAAGGCGCTGAGCACCTCACAAGAGCAGATATTTTCATTCTCGCTGGGCGTGATGCTGTTGCTGACCGCGCTCTCGCTGGTTTATCGAAAGTCGATCCAGGCCTGGGCGGAGCGTCGCAGCATGGGCACCTCGCCGGTGTGGCTGAAGCCGCTATACACCGTGCTGGTCGGCGCCTTTCTGGGCGTGGCGGTATCGCTGTCATCGGTGGGCGCGGGGGCGGTGGGCGTGACCGCACTGGTACTGCTGTATCCGAAATTGTCCGCGGCAAAAATCGTCGGCACCGATATCGCCCACGCGGTGCCGCTGACCCTGATCGCCGGACTCGGCCATGCCTCGCTGGGGCATATCGATTGGCCGCTGCTCGGCTCACTGTTGCTTGGCTCTCTGCCTGGCGTGGCCTTGGGCAGCATGCTGTCGACGCGCTTGCCGGATATTTTTGTTCGCCACAGTCTCGTGGTGTTGCTGCTGCTAATCGGCGGCCGACTCGCGTTTTTTTCAGGGCAGATCAGGTGATTTATGTACAAGTACGACGTTATTGATCAGCAGATTGTGAACGAACGCGTCGCGCAATATCGCGACCAGACGCGGCGTTTCCTGAATGGTGAACTGAGCGAGGAAGAGTTCCGCCCGCTGCGCCTGCAAAACGGTCTCTACGTGCAGAAGTACGCGCCAATGCTGCGCGTGGCGATTCCATACGGCCACCTTTCATCGAGGCAGGTGCGCATGCTGGCGCATATCGCGCGCACTTACGATCGCGGCTATGGGCACTTCACCACGCGACAGAACATCCAGTACAACTGGCCGGAACTGGCGCGCGTGCCGGACATTCTTGCCGACCTGGCCAGCGTGGAAATGCACGCCATCCAGACCTCGGGCAACTGCATTCGTAATACCACGTCGGACCAGTTCGCCGGTGTCGCGCATGACGAGATCATCGATCCGCGCCCTTATGCGGAACTGATTCGTCAGTGGTCGACCTTTCACCCCGAGTTTGCTTACTTACCGCGCAAATTCAAGATCGCGGTCTCAGGCTCGCTGGAAGATCGCGCCGGCACGCTGTTCCATGACATCGGTGCGCAGGCGG
>JANMXS010000169.1:0-3320 GCA_031394335.1 Burkholderiales bacterium | reverse complement strand
CGCTCGGGTTTACAGGGCAGCCAGTTACAAAACGGCAGGTTTATAAAACAGCAATGGGATAAGAGCCCAGCACCTTGACATAGCCGGCAATTTTTTCGACTTCCTTCAAAGCGGCCGCCACATTGGCGTCCGCGTAGTGGCCATCAATATCAACAAAAAACAGGTATTCCCAGACGGCGATTTTCGAGGGGCGCGATTCGAATTTGCTCATCGATACGCCGCGCGTCGCAAACGGCGTGAGCATTTCGTAAACGGCGCCGGCGCGATTGGCCGCCGACAGCACCAGCGAGGTTTTATCCGCCCCCGATGGCTTGGGATCGTAATTGCCCAGCACCAGAAAACGCGTGGTGTTGTTGGGTTCATCTTCGATATTCGAGGCGAGAATGGTCAGGCCGTAATGCTGCGCCGCCATCTCGCCGGCCACCGCCGCCGCACCCGACTCCAGCGAGGCGCGCCGCGCCGCTTCCGCATTCGAAGCCACTGAAATACGCTCGGCGTGCGGCAAGTTGGTATTCAGCCATTCGTGGCATTGCGCCAGCGACTGGCCGTGCGAGAACACGCGTTTGACGTCGGCAAAGTCCGCTTTATCGATGGTGTTCTTCGACATCAGGTGATGATGAATGCGCAGCAACACTTCACCACAGGTCTTGAGCGGTGTCTGCGGCATCAGGTCCAGCGAACGGCCAACGGCGCCCTCGGTGGAGTTTTCCACCGGCACCACGCCAAAATCCGCCGCGCCCGATTCAACGTTGCGATAAACCTCGTCAATGCTGGCGCAGGGCTGCGTATCCGCGCCCTCGCCAAAATGCTTGATCGCCGCGCGCTCGCTGAAGGTACCCTGCGGGCCCAGGTAGGCGACCGTGATCGGTCGCTCCAGCGCCAGGCAGGCCGACATGATTTCACGGAACAGGCGCGCCACCACCTCATCCGGCAGCGGCCCTTCGTTGATCGCCATGATGCGACGCAGCACTTCCGCCTCGCGTTCCGGGCGATAGGCTTGGCCGACTTTGAGCGAGCCCACCTTGCGCGCCAGCGCGGCACGGGCATTCAGGCTTTTCAGGATGTCGCTGTCGAGCGCATCGATTTCGTTGCGCAGCGCAATCAGGTCGGGGGTGGCGTTTTTGGCTTTATCGGTCATGTCGGCGCTTTCGTTCTGCGCGGGTTTTTCCTGAAATTTGGCAGCGGGAGGATGAGTTCCATTTAACCCGAAATTGCGCGCACTCGCTATGCAAACCTCTGCCGGAATGCCTGCATATAACTCACAAGCGCTTCAACACCTTCAAGCGGCATCGCGTTATAGATCGAGGCGCGAACGCCGCCCACCGCGCGGTGACCCTTCAACTGCGACAGCCCCAGCGCCTCGGCCTCCTTGATGAACTCGGCGTCGAGCGCGTCGGTGCGCAGACGGAACGGCACATTCATGCGTGATCGATCGGCCGCTGCCACCGGGCACTGGTAGTAACCCTCGCTGGCGTCGATGGCGCCATACAGCAGCGCGGCCTTGGCGATATTGCGTTGCTCCATGGCGGCGACGCCGCCCTGCGCCTTCAGCCATTTGAACACGAGGCCAGCCAGATACACGCCCCAGGTATTGGGGGTATTGAACATCCAGCCATTTTTGGCTTGCAGGGTGTAGTCGATGAAACTCGGGCAATGCGGATGCGGCTTGCCCAGCAAATCTTCGCGCACGATCACCAGCACCAGGCCGGAGGGGCCGATATTTTTTTGCGCGCCGGCGTAGATGCAGCCATAACGCGAAACATCGACACGGCGCGACAGGATATGCGAGGACATATCCGATACCAGCGGCACACCAAAGTCAGGCGGCGACGCGGTGAACGGCATTTCCACGCCGTGAATGGTTTCGTTGGTGCAGATATGCAGATAGGCCGCATCGGCGCGAACCTTCCAGGAGGCAACATCGGGCACATACGTAAAGTGGCGGTCTTCGGCGGATGCGGCGACGTGGACATCGCAATACTTCTTCGCTTCCTCAATGCCTTTCGTCGACCACATGCCGGTATTGACGTAATCGGCCTTGGCTCCGCCGCGCAACAGGTTCAGGGGCACGGCGGCAAATTCGCCGATGCCACCGCCCTGCAGGAAAAGAATTTCGTAGTTGGCCGGAATCGCCAGCAGCTCGCGCAGATCGTTCTCCGCCTCGGCCGCGACCGCCATGAACACCTCGCCGCGATGGCTCATCTCCATCACGCCCATGCCGGTGTCGCGGAAATCGAGCAGCTCAGCCTGCGCCTGTTTCAGTACCTCATCAGGCAGCGCGGCCGGCCCCGCCGAAAAATTGATCGCGCGACGGACCAGCTCAGCACTTGATTCAGGCGGATTCGGTCTCGTCTTCATCCGATTCGGCGACTTTCTGCAAGCCGGACAATTTCTGTCCGTCGTCCAGCTTGATCAGAGTCACGCCCTGGGTGGAGCGGCCCATCTCGCGGATCTGCTTGACCTTGGTGCGGATCAATACGCCGCCGGTGGTGATCATCATGATTTCATCTTCCGGACGTACCAGCACCGCCGCTACCACACGACCGTTGCGCAGCGAAGTCTGGATCGCGATCATGCCCTGCGTACCGCGACCGTGGCGGGTGTATTCGGCAATCGGTGTGCGCTTGCCGTAACCGCTCTCGGTCGCCGTCAACACCGTCTGCTGCTCATCCTCCGCCACCAGCATGGCGATGACCTTGCCGCCCTTGGCGAGGTTCATGCCGCGCACGCCGCGGGTATCACGGCCCATCGAACGTACATCGCCCTCTTCGAAACGAACCGCCTTGCCTTCGTTGGAGAACAGCATCACATCGCACTTGCCGTCGGTGAGCGCTACCCCGATCAGGTTATCGCCCTCATCGAGCGCGATGGCGATAATGCCGGCCTTGCGCGGGTTGCCGAAATCGGACAGCGCCGTTTTCTTGACCGTACCGTCGGCGGTGGCAAAGAACACATATTTGTCGTCGACAAAATCCTTGACCGGCAATACCGCGCTGATTTTTTCGTCGGCCTGCATCTGCAACAGGTTGACGATCGGCTTGCCGCGCGAAGCACGGGAGCCCTGCGGAATTTCATACACCTTGACCCAGTAAACGCGGCCCTTGTTGGAGAAACACAGCACGTAATCGTGGGTGTTGGCGATGAACAGGGTCTCGATGAAATCGTCTTCCTTCATCGCCGTCGCCTGCTTGCCGCGGCCCCCGCGCTTTTGCGCGCGGTAGTCGTCGGCCGGCTGAAACTTGATGTAACCGGCGTGCGACCTGGTGACGATCACCACGTCCTTGGCGATCAAATCTTCCATAGACATCTGCTGTCCGTTG
>JANMXS010000168.1:0-4219 GCA_031394335.1 Burkholderiales bacterium | reverse complement strand
TTTCCGCCACCACCACCTCGATGCGTTTCCCGCTCGGTGCCGTGCGCAGCAACCCGCAAACCCGTGCTTTCCTGCTGCAGGTGATGCGCGAGGTGGTCGCGGTTGGTCGCGCGCATGGGGTGGCGCTGCCTGAAGACTTTGCCGACAACCGGCTCGCTTTTGCCGATACCATGCCCGCCGATATGACCTCGTCGATGCACCATGATCTGGATCGCGGCAACCCGCTGGAAGTGAACTGGTTGAGCGGCGGCGTAGTGCAACTCGGGCGCGAGAAAGGGGTGCCGACGCCGGCCAATAGTGCGGTCTGCGATATTCTTACGCTGTATGCCGACGGCAAAGCGAGGTCTTGATATGAACACGCCGATATCATCACCACCACTCACCATCCGCGCCATTCGCAGCGTCGCGGTCGACGTGCCGATGCGCTATCCGCTCGGCACCAGCGCCGCCACGCTGCGCAGCGCGCCCCTGCTGCTGATCGATCTTGAAACCGAGCAGGGCATCACCGGCCGCGCCTATCTGTTCTGCTATGTGTCGGCCGCCGCGCAGGCGATGGCCGCGATGCTCGAGGAAGTCGCGCGCACCGTCAAAGGTGATGCAGTAGCGCCGGTTGATTTATGGGACAAACTCTCGCGCCGCTTTCGTCTGATCGGCGTGCAGGGCATTGTGCGCATGGCCATGTCGGGGCTCGATGTGGCCTGCTGGGATGCGCTGGCGGTGGCCGCAGGCAAGCCGCTGGTGTCGATGCTCGGCGGCGCCCCGCATGCGATCCCCGCCTACAACAGCAGCGGTCTCGGCCTGATGGCGCCTGAAGCTGCCGCCGATGAAGCCGAGAAGCTGCTCGAGGGCGGCTTTCGCGCGGTGAAACTGCGGCTTGGCTATGCCACCCTCGAGGCCGACCTTGCGGCGGTGCGCGCAGTGCGCAAACGCCTGCCCGATGAGATCGCGCTGATGACCGATTACAACCAGGCGCTCAGCGTGGCCGAAGCCATTCGTCGCGGACGCGCGCTCGACGATGAAGGCGTGTACTGGATCGAAGAGCCGATCCGTCACGATGATTATTTGGGCTGTGCACGGCTTTCCCGCGAACTCAAAACCCCGGTGCAGATCGGCGAGAATTTTTCGCAGCCGCAGGCGATGGCGCAATCACTCGCTGCGAACGCCTCCGACTTCGTGATGCCCGATCTTGAACGCATCGGCGGCGTCACCGGCTGGATGCGCGCGACCGCCATGGCCGCCTCCAGCGGTATCGAAATGTCCTCCCATTTGTTTCCGGAAACCAGCGCGCATTTGCTGGCGGTCACGCCGACGCGTCACTGGCTGGAGTACGTGGACTGGGCCAACCCCATTCTCGAAGCGCCGCTGCGTATCGAAAGCGGCAACGCCATCATCAATGACACGCCCGGCAGCGGCATCCGCTGGAACGAGGATGCAGTGAAGCAGTATCGAATGAAATAGGTGGAAGGGGAGCCGCATGCTGAAGGTGCTCGGTCGCAAGACCTCGAACAATGTGCAAAAAGTTTTGTGGTGCCTCGCCGAACTGCAGCTGCCGTTTCAGCAGGAAGATTACGGCGGCCCGTTCGGCAAAACCAGGACGCCTGAATACCTGCGCCTGAATCCCAATGGCACGGTGCCCACGCTGATCGACGGTGAGGCCGCAGTTTGGGAATCGAACACCATCCTGCGCTATCTCGCCAACAAGGCCGGCCCGACCTCGCTTTACCCAATTGATAGTGCCGAACGTTCCGTGGTCGAACGCTGGATGGATTGGCAAATCGGCAGCCTCAGTCCCGCGTTCCGGCCGCTGTTCATCGCACTGGTGCGCGACCAGCGGGCCCTGGCGGATGTACAGACGCTGGTTGGCAGTAACGCGCCGCTGTTCAAGCTGCTGGATAGCACGCTCGGTGCAAACGCATTCCTGTGCGGTGCGCAACTGACGCTCGCCGACATCGCCATCGGGCCGATGGTGTATCGCTGGTACACGCTCGGGCTGGCGCAGGACGATACGCCGCGACTGCGCGCCTGGTTCGAGCGACTCTGCGCGCGGCCGGGGTTTGGTGAGCATGTGATAATCGAGCTGGCTTAGACAAACGCGATAATTTCAGCTCAGAGCTTGATTCGCCGAATTCAAATTCATGGCCCACGGAAATCAACAATGAAAATTCGTATGCTAATCGTCCCGGTTGTGTTGGTCGCCTTGCTCACGGTCGCGCCAATCGCACTGGTCACGCAACCGTTGGTGACACCGATCCCATCCCGGCCGCCGCAGGTCGATCCGGCGCGACTCGAGGCCCATGTTAGGCGCCTATCGGTAGACCTGTACCCTCGGAGCTTTGACCGGTTCCAAAATCTCGAGCTAAGCGCCGAGTACATCGTCAATGAGTTCAAGGCAGCTGGCGCAGAGGTCGCAGTACAGGAGGTCACAGTCCAGCAAACCAGCTACAAAAACGTTGTTGCCCGTTTTGGTCCGCAGTCGGGACCCTTGCTGGTCATTGGCGCTCACTATGATTCGCACGGCGATGTCAACATGGGCGCGCGTGACCCGCGCGGCTATACGCCCGCTACACATACACCGGGCGCGGATGACAACGCGAGCGGTGTCGCCGGCCTGCTGGAGCTGGCGCATTTGCTCGGTCGTCAGCCTCAAACCCGTGCGATTGAACTGGTGGCTTATACCCTCGAAGAGCCACCGTACTTCCGCACTGAACACATGGGCAGCGCCTGGCATGCGCGCGCGCTTGTTGCTGCCAAGCGTGAGGTGCAACTGATGCTTTCAATTGAAATGATCGGCTACTTCAGCGATAAACCGGGAAGCCAGGGCTTTCCCATGCCGGGAATGGCGCATCTTTATTCCGACCGTGGCGACTTCATTGGGCTCGTTGGAAAATTCAGCGACTTCGGCGTGACCCGCAAAGCCAAGGCGCTGATGGCCGGTGCTTCAGACTTGCCCGTCTTCTCGATCAATGCCCCGCCACTCTTGGAAGGCATCGATTTTTCCGATCACCTGAGTTACTGGAATGAAGGCTTCCCGGCGCTGATGGTGACCGACACGGCCTTCCTGCGCAATCATAACTATCATCAGGCCGGAGACACTTACGAGAAGCTGGACTATCGGCGTATGGCCAAGGTCGTGCAATCCGTCTATGCACTCAGCCAGAGCTATTGACCGCGAGTGCTCACCGGTTTAGCCGCGCCACAAGTTGCGGTTAACAAGCTGCGGCGGCCAATAAAATCGCGTAAAACGCCATTTAACGGGCCTTACGGAGCAAAAATGGCTGGAAAGGCGCGCCAATGCTCGAGTTTGGTCATTGAGTTTTCTAACAAATGGCGGGAATCATCATGCGGCGCAATGCCCGTTGGTTATTGCGCCCTACGCGCTGATGGCACATGCCTGCGACTGATGATCAAGCCATGTCCGCTGGAAAAAGCAACACCGACCAGCGAGTAGCGGGCTTGCCAAATGTTTCCGGCGGGCGAACGCGCTTTGCCCCTTGCAATCGCAGTCGCAACGTGGACCGGTTCGCAAACCGGTACCGCAAGAAATGCAAGAGGTGGTGCGCAATATCCGCCCACGCCTGGCCAGCGGATTTGCCAAACGGCACCGGAGCAATCGGAGTAGGATTATTTAATGCGGATACAAGGACAGGCACGCCCAAAGCATCATCGGTTCCACGTCCGTCAGCAATCTGTCCTGTTTGCCGAACTTCTCGAATCCTGCCGTCGCCGGCTTCATCTGCTTTAACGCTTCACGAAATAAGTCCGCAGTTCCTTGGGCTGGTATTCCGGGGCCATTGCCAGCTGTGACCGATGTTTTCATGGCCTCAATACGCAAGTGTTTTTTTGACCAATCAATCAAAGGGGAAAAAAATGAAAGCATTTCAAATTGCTGTGATATCCATCGCGTTCGCATTTGCCTCGCTTGTCGCACCCGCTGTCTGGGCTTCAGACGCCCATGTAATGATGGTGCCGGCCGATCTTAAATGGGCGGATGTTCCGTCACTCCCGCCTGGCGCAAAAATCGCCATGATCGAAGGCCCGGCTAATGAAGCCGTGCCATTTATCTTTCGCCTGAAGTTGCCCGCCAACTATAAAATCGCCGCCCACTGGCATCCGGGCATTGAGCATGTCACGGTGATTTCCGGCACCTTCAACATGGGAACGGGTGACAAGCTCGATCAATCCAAAACCCACGCCTTATCCGCAGGCAGTGTCGCCATCA
>JANMXS010000167.1:0-13642 GCA_031394335.1 Burkholderiales bacterium | reverse complement strand
CCAGCGTGCGTCGACAGTCGAATGCAAGCTGGTGCGTACTCGACGCGCGCAGAAAACAATTCGTGGAGCTGCTACCGGCACTGGCAAAGCCAGTGGCACCCAGCTTTACCCGATCGGTCGTGCGGCGACGGGCACGGGCTTGCTCTCGTAAGTCCGCCCGGCCTTGGGAGCGTCGACGTTCTGCAGGGCGATCTGGTACAGATCCTGGCCGGCCTGCGAAGGATACTCGCCCGTGATGCAAGCCTGGCAAAGCTGGTCGGCGTCGAACGAAATAGCGCGGGCGATCGATTCCACCGGCAGGTAGCGGAGCGAATTGGCCCCCAGCGAGGCGGCCCTTTCCTTGAGCCGCTGCATGACCACGTCCATATTGCCCTGCTCGGTGATCGCCAACGACAGCTGGCTGGTCGCATCGATGATCGCGATCTCTTCGTACCTGGACGGCGGCGAGGTATAGACCGTGACCTGGCTGACGTCGATCGGCGCGCGCACCTTGCCGGTGACGACATGGGAACCCGCACAACCGGCTAACAGCAGCGCGGCAATGGTGGCGACAAATTTTGAATATCGTTTCATATTGATTCTCCTGTACCTGTTCTGGAAACCATGGTGCAAGCACCGTTTGTTGATCCGCATCGGGTCATTCAACTCTGCGCTGCGGTATTCACAGCGCTTACTTGCTGACACAAGGGGGCGCTTTGTATATGAGCATTACAATGCGCTTACGCAGGCGAGACAACACCCATCCGACAAACGGATGGACGGAGAAAAAACATCAAACTCCAGCATTGGCGCGGATTTCCAGCCATTTTTGCTTGCGAAGGCGCGCCAAATGGCGATCTGGATATTAAGTTTCCCGCCTGCACCGGAAAAAAGAAAACGCATGACCAACGTGCTCGCTCTCCTCTATGCCATCGCGGCCAACCTGATTTTCGCGTTGGTCTATCTTTACTTCATCGGTTTTGTCGGCAATGTGGTTGTGCCCACATCGATCGACTCGGGGCCAGCAGGCGAACCGTACGCCAAATATCAGCGTGAGGTGCCGATGCTGGTTCCGCGCGGGCTGCCCAGACGCCCTTAGATGCCATTGATGTTCGGTGCACGACCTGACGTGGTTATTTCTGTGCCGCCTCGCGAATCGCCTGCAAGGTGGTGTTCGGTGAAATCGCTTCCGGATCAATCCGCACTTCGATCAAGGCCGGCTTGCCGGCGGCCATTGAACGGGCCAGGGCGGCGGCAAACTCGGCCGTTTTCTCGACGACTTCACCATGCGCACCGAAGCTGCGCGCATACGCCGCGAAATCCGGATTGGCCAACGCGGTGCCGTACACATGGCCCGGATAGGCGCGCTCCTGGTGCATGCGGATGGTGCCGTACATGCTGTTGTTGACGACGATGAAGATCACGTTCAACTTGTATTGCACTGCGGTGGCGAGCTCCTGGCCGGTCATCAGGAAGCAGCCATCTCCGGCCAGGCATACCACCGTGCGCTGCGGATACACCGCCTTGGCCGCGATGGCGGCCGGCACACCGTAACCCATCGCGCCTGAGGTCGGCGCCAGCTGGGTGCGGAAGCCACGATACTGATGGAAGCGATGCGCCCAGGTGGCGTAATTGCCGGCGCCATTGGCAATGATCACATCCGCCGGTACGCCGGCCTTGAGCTGCTGCATCACATCCCACATCTGCACCGCACCGGGAATTTCCTTGCGCTGCTGCCAGTCGAGATAATCGCCGCGCGCGCTTTGGGTTTGAACGTCTACACTACTGCGCGTCAGCCTCGGCAAAGCCGCAATCGCCTCGGCAAATGCAGACACGGTCGAATTGATCATCAGCTCAGCCTGATACACGCGCCCCAGCTCTTCAGCACCGGCGTGCACATGAATCAGTTTCTGTTTCGGCACCGGCGCGTCGAACAGGGTGTAACCACCCGTGGTCATTTCGCCCAGACGGGCGCCGATGCACAGCACCACGTCCGCCGCCTGGATACGCGCCGCCAGCCTGGGATTGATGCCGATGCCGACATCGCCGGCATAGCTGGAATGCGCATTGTCAAACACATCCTGGAAGCGGAACGCGCAGCCGATCGGCAGCCCTTGCGTCTCGGCAAAGTGTTGCAAGGCCGCGCAGGATTCGTTGCCCCAGCCACTGCCGCCGACGATCACAAACGGCCGTTCCGCATTCGACAGCAGGCTGGAAAGCCGCGCCAGTGCTGGCGCTCCGGCCGATGGCCCGATTTTCTGGCCGTGCTGATAAGCGCGCGCATCGGCAACATTCACCACGTCCGCAAGCATGTCTTCGGGCAGCGCCAGCACCACCGGCCCCATGCGGCCACTGGTGGCGACCTGGAAAGCGCGGGCCATGTATTCGGGGATGCGGTCGGCGCGATCAATCTGCGCGACCCATTTGGCGAGCTGCCCGTACATACGTCGGTAATCGATTTCCTGGAAGGCTTCGCGCTCGACAAAATCGCTGCCAACCTGGCCGATCAGCAGAATCATCGGCGTCGAATCCTGCAAGGCGGTATGCACGCCAATCGAGGCATTGGTCGCCCCCGGACCGCGCGTCACCAGGCAAATACCCGGATTGCCGGTGAGCTTGCCATAGGCCTCGGCCATATTGGCGGCGCCGCCCTCGTGGCGACAGGTAATCAGTTTGATCGTCTCGCGTGATTCGTACAGCGCATCGAGCACCGGCAGATAACTTTCACCAGGCACGCAGAACGCCATGTCCACGCCGTGGATTTTGAGTTGGTCGACAAGAACCTGCCCGCCGGAGCGCGGACGAGTCGGAGGTGAAATCGGGGATGTCATCACAGCCTCAGTCATAGTTGCCTAACTTTGTAACCCTTGGTGCGCAGCAGTTCAACCAGCCCGCGCGGCCCCACCAGGTGCAGTGAACCGATCGCCACAAAATACGGCTGGTCGTCGGCAAGAAAAACTTCAATTTTTTTCAGCATCTCCGGGTGGCGGCTGTAGACCAACAGTTCCTCGATTTCGGCCGACCGGCGCATGTCCTGATTGACGGCGGCGGTAACTTCCAGCATCAGCTTCGCGTCGCCGCTCTGCCAGGCGTTAACCATGCCGGTGACCTGATCGGGCGTGCGGCCGTTTTCGATGGCGGTGAGCGCGTTGTCAAGGAAGGCCTCCTGCAATGGGGCGGCCATGCCGTCGAACATTTGCAGCTGGCCAAGTTGCGATTCCAGCTCAAGCACCGGCTTGTTCTCGCGTTGCGCATTGGCGATGAGATACGCATCGACGCCGAAATTACGGTCATAACCCAGCCGTGTGAACTCGGCGATGGCGATGAAACCGCCGGCAATATAGGGTTTCAGTTCGCGCAAACCATCCGGCGGCAATTTCAGCCTGACCAACTGGCGTTGCAGGCGCTCGTAAAGCGGCGCCGGCACCTGCGACTCCAGCGACAGTGGCGGTCGGTAGGCGATCAGCGGGCGCACGTTTTCTTCGCTCTCCGTCCTGGTGATGTCCGCTTCCACCACCAGCTTTGCCGATTTTTTCAGCGCAGCTTCAACCGGCTCGGGCAAGGGATAGAAACTGCTTTTGCCGACGTGGATGGTGCCGAACAGATAGACCGTATTGCTCGGCGAAGTGACTTCCCAGATGAACGCTTTATGTGCAACGGCGCCGGCCGGTGCGGTCGTAGTGGGTGTAGCGGGTGCGGTGGGGTCATAGGCAGGCGCTTGCGCGCAGGCGGCACTCCAGGAAACAAGCAAGGCCAGCAGGCTGAACAAGGTGCGGCTGAAAGCCACCAAGGGGCGTCTGAAAACAAAAAGCGACTGCAGCATCAATTAACTCCGGAAAAATCCAAAAAAATATGCGTGCGTTCTAAGCCGCCGGCTTGAAGGAATTAAGTGTGGTCGGCGCTTCGGGCACAAAGGGATCGATCTCGACGGACTGATAGCGCACATCGACAATCTCCAGCGCCTCGGTGCCGCCCGGTGCGTGCAACACCACGGCATCGCCAATCCGCGCCTTCATCAAAGCCCGCGCCAGCGGCGAAATCCAGGTGATGTAACCGCGCTTCATGTCGAGCTCATCAATGCCGACAATGGTGACGGTTTTCTCCTCACCCCTGGCATTGACATAACTCACCGTGGCGCCAAAAAACACGCGTTCGGCGATTTCTTCATCACGAGGCGCAGCGGGATCGACCACTTCGGCGTTATCCAGGCGCTTGGTCAAAAAGCGCAGCCGCTTGTCGATTTCGCGCAGGCGTTTTTTACCATATTGGTAATCCGCGTTCTCGCTGCGATCACCGTTCTTGGCCGCCCACGATACCGCGCTGGTCACGGCCGGACGCTCCTTGTTGAGCAGGTACTGAAACTCATCCTTCAGGCGCTGATGGCCGGCCGGCGTGATGTAGTTCTTGCTGCCGACAGGCAGGGGCGAGGCACCGTCTTCGATGTCATCGTCGTCCTGTTCTGATTCTTTGGTGAAGGCTTTGCTCATGGATGCCCAATGTAAGCAGGCATTATAGAGCCAGCATGAGGTGCTGCGAATGGCGAGGACCTGCGGAAACGCGAGCGGTGCGCAGATCCCGACTCAAGCAACAACCCAAACTACCGCGTGGCGGCCTTGCGTGCCTTGGCGTTGAGATTGGTCAAAATCAATTCCAGCGCTTGAATACGCTTATCGCGCTCGTGGATTACCGTTCTCAGCTCGATCTCCAGCCTTTGCAGGCGTTGCAGTTCGTCCATTGCGCTGGCGGGTTGCGATATCGCTGCGGCAGCTGCCGGTTGCGCATGCACAGTGGCGACAGTTGGCGGAGTTGCAGCCGCGGGGGCGCTTGCATTGGGCATGAGCGCCTGATCAAGCGCCAGATGAATCGCACGATGCATCGCGAGTGTTGCATCGCTGCCTGATTCAGGCAGTTTTGCCGTCGCGACCATCCCGGCAGCCGGTCCGGGCTCATTGACCACCCGCGGCAATGGCGCAACCTTGGCGGGCTCGGCCTTGCGGCTGGCTGCCGCGGCTTCTATCTTTGGCGCAGATTGAGCGGGATTGACTGCCGCCGCGCGCGTTTTGCCGTGGCTCTTTTTGACCTTGGTCGTTTTTTCGGCGAGGCCGAAACGGATCAGTGCGGGCAGCAGCAGGGCACGTGGCTCCGCCGCATTTTGTTGCAAACCGTTTACATAAATGCCGAGCGCGGACACGCCATCGGCAACCAGGGCAGCCGCATCCCCATTGCCCTTCAATGCGCCGCTGGCAAACTGCGCTACACGTTTGGACACCTGCTCGCTCAACGCCGCTGCCTCATCCAGCTCAAGCATCGACAAGGCACCCTGCACCTGTTTGAACAACTGCTCCAGCGGTGCGAGTCCGGCCATCTTCAGTGGGTCGCGGAAAAAGGCATCAAGCGCGTCCTCGATGGTGTTGAGGTTGGTTTGCACTTCGCGGGCGACCTGGAAGATCAGCAGATGGGTTTGTGCGCGCAGGGTCATGGTGTCGCCCAGGCTGTTCGCCGAGGGATCGAGCACCGGCAATTCAACACCGGTCATCGCGCTGCGCAGCCGCGCTGAAATCGTCGTTGCCTGTCTGGCGAATTCCGCAGTGAGCCTGAAATAGTTTTCAAGCGAGGATTCGACGAACAACATCGCGCTCGCCACCTCCAGCGCCTGCTCTTCGCTGAGCAGCTTGCCGGTCTTGCGTACATGTTTGCCGATCGCACCCAATACCTGCAGCAACTGCGCCAGTTCGCGGCTTGGCAGCTGCTGCGCCATGACCGCCAGCAGTTCAGCCTGCTTGGCGAAAGGCTCCAGCGCGGAACTGTTGCGGCTGGTGAAGGCCAGCAGATTATCCTTTTGTCTTTTAACCTGTTCGTGCAAGGCATTGATGACCGCAACCAGCGCGGGCTCGGCCTTTGGATTCATCCCCGCGTCGGACGTCTCCAGCAACTCGTCGAGGCGATAGACCGCGCGGATCTCCTCGATGCACTCGGTGCGCGCGGTCGACTTGCCGATCACCAGCAACAGATCGTGAAACAGCTTTTCCGGCGCCTGCCCATTGCCACCGATCAGGAGTTTGATCTGCTGATCGATCTTGCCGAACAATTGCACTGCAGGCGCACCGGTGCCAACGGGATCATTGGCGACTGCGTCGAAAAATCCTGCTGCGGTAAACCAGAATGAACGCGCCGATGGGCTGAACAGCAGCGCTTCGATTGACAGCATGGCGTCGCGCATGGTGCCTGCGCCGTTTACCAGCTCCTTGTCGCGCAGCAGTTTCAACAACCCGGCCTGGAACCGGCTGCGCGCCTGCCGGACCGCTTCGGACAACTGCTCGGCGCCCAGCGGGGCTGCGACTTCGTCCGGCAACGGCACGGTGGCAGAGAGGTCGGGGGAAAACAGATCATCAGCGGAGGCATCGTTCACCCCGCGCGCCCGGTTCAGATAAATATAGCTTGCGGCCAGCATCATCGGGCGATTCGGCTCGCCGGCCAACAGGCTGTCAAGATAGCTGGACAGGTTCAACGTCGCGCTTTTTGCGACCGCCAGCCGCTGTACGGCGTTGACGGGAACAGCGGCGGCAAAGATCGCGATCAGTTTTTCGATTTCCTCACTCAGGCGCGCGGCCGCCCCCAGACTGACCATCGATAGCGCACCGGTGACCTGATGCAGGCACAAGGCAGCATCTTGAACGGCCTTGGCATCGCCGGGATCGGCGCTTAGCTTGTCGAGGTGCGTTCTGGCGCTGTTGAGCGAATGCTCGATCTCCGCCCGGACCCATGAAAGCGGGCCGCTGTCGAAGCCGGTTTGGCTGTTGGTGAGCATTGGCATTGGCGGAGAAAATGGGTGGTGAATATCGTTGTTTGCCAGCGTTTGGCGCTGGCGCCGAATGTTGAGGCTTGAAACCGGCAGGGGCGTTTTCAAGCCTGCAACCGCTACCTGAATCTCACCCGGCACACATGGACAAGTTTTACGAACAATCGCACTTTACGACAGACCATCATCACGGTGTGTGACTCAAGTCACAAAATCGTCCGCGATGGATGGTATGCAGCGTTTGCTTGACATTTGTTGACAATGTATTGAGTCGGCGATGCCAGGGCCAGGATAAGACCCACACTCGCCCGGACAGCACTATTGGCATCGGCAGGGAACTGCAAAGCTTCAGGCGTTGTTGCCGGCTGGCGGACTGCCCTCTGAAATATATTCGCCCTGGCTGGTATGCCCTATGTACGCCACCGCACCGACTACTCCCGGCATTCGATACATTCTCCCGTTGTCAGCGTCGACACGACGTGCAACCTGTGCGCCGGAAGCTGGCTTATGCCGAAATAACACCGGCATGCGCCTGATTCGAGGCAGTACAAACCAGAAGGAAGTACCCAATGCAAACCCAGACCAGTAATTCCCGTCACACCATGCTGTGGATCGTCGGCATCGCCATCATCTTGTTCTGTGCAGCCGGCATCGCCGCTATCATGGGCTGGATCCCGACTTCAATTGCGGGGGGCGCAAGCAGTGCGAACCTTGCAGCAGCACCCGCGCAAAACACGTCGGCGAAACCTCATGTCGCCCCGGCACATATTGCCAGCAGCACTCCAGCCAAATCAGTTTGTTCCGACTGCGGCGTGGTCGAATCGGTACGCGAAATCAGTGAACCCGGTACGGGCAGCGGCGTCGGCGGTATCGGCGGCGCAGTGGTCGGCGGTGTACTCGGCCATCAGGTAGGCGGTGGCCGCGGCAAGGATCTGGCCACCGTGGCTGGTGCTATCGGCGGTGCATTCGCGGGCAATGAAATCGAGAAACGGGCAAAAGCGACCAAGAGCTATGAAGTTACCGTTCGCCTGGAAGGCGGCTCCAGCCGCGTATTCACCGAAGCCAGTTCGAACTGGCGCAACGGCGACCGTGTACGGATCGTCGATGGCGTGATCAGGTCAAACGGATAAATATTCCATCTGACGCCTGTTCCAATATCACCGATAAAACGCCCGCTTTTGCGGGCGTTTTATCTTTTGAACGAGAGCAATGCGCTTCCAATGTTGTAGCCCTGGGCGAAGGCCACAGCGCATATTCAATTGCAGTTCACGGCGCCGGCCGTAGCGCCATACCGCAATCCCGCTTTGCCAAGGGTCGGCCTTTCGGCTAAACTTCAAGCCTCAAATCTCACCTCGTGAGGCGTCCCATGTTCAGCAAGCATTCACACATCACTACCGCACACCTCACCGCCAAGTCGCGCGGCGCGCTGTCGCGTGGGCTGCGTGCGGCTGGAATGGTCGTCGCCTCTCCGTCCCGACCGGACTGCCGCACCGCCCTCGCATCCCGCGACGGCATTCCGGGCTAGCCAGGCCAAGCCTTCCTTCGTTTTTTCGCAGAAGGGCTTCGCCGACTAACACGGCGGGGCAATAAGGTGAGCCGGCGGCATCGCTCTCCCCACCGTAAAAAATAAACCGCCGAACATGTTCGGCACATGACATCCGCTATTCGCTGTCATGTACAAACGGATTGGGCAACACCATGAATTCGCAACACAAGTACGATAAATATCTGGGCAAGCTGTGGCGCAATCGCGACTTTCGCACGCTGTGGTTTTCACTGACGATTACGCATTTCGGCGGGCAGGTGACTTTTCTGGCGCTGCCGCTGACGGCCGCCATCATGCTGCACGCGACGCCCTTGCAGATGGGGATATTGACCGCGGTGGAGGCGCTGCCCTACACCCTGTTCGGCCTGTTTACGGGTGTGCTGGTGGACCGTTCGCGCAAACTGCCGCTGATCATCATGGCGGATCTGTCGCGTGGCGCCGCCCTGCTGGCGGTGCCGATTGCCGCATGGCTGGGATGGCTGTCGATGCCGGTCCTGTACATTGTCGGTTTTCTGGTGGGGCTCGGCGGCATCGTCGGCTGGGCGGCCTATCAGGTGTTCATGACCGAGCGCGTCGGCCGTGACAATCTGGTCGAAGCCAATTCACGCATCGCTTTGTCGGATTCCTCCGCACAACTGATCGGCCCCGGGCTGGCCGGTATCTTCATCCAATGGCTGACAGCGCCGTTCGCGATTTTGCTTGATGCCTGTTCGTTCTTCATCTCGGCATGGATGCTGCGCGGGATTCCTGACAGGGCGTCCGATGCACCCAAAATCCGCCACGAAGCCGGCAAGATCAGTTGGAAAGGCATCTGGGCTGATGCGCGCGAAGGCTTGCACCTGATCTGGCATAACCCGATCCTGCGCTCGCTGGCCTGGGGGCTGGCGGTGTGGCAGTTCGTCAAGCATATTTATCTGGCGATCATCATCCTGTATGCGGCGCGCGATTTGCAGCTGTCAGCCGGGAAAATCGGCGTGATCTGGATGATGGGTGGCGCGGGCTTTCTGCTCGCCTCGTTCGCGATTGCGCGCGCCAACCGCCGCTTCGGGGTGGGCCGCGTGATGCTTGCGGGCTTGCTGATTACCGGCATCGCCTGGCTGATGATTGCGGCGGTCGGGCCCGGCGATTGGGCCGGATTCAGGCTGGGTGTGGCCTTGTTCTTCTTTGACCTGGGCGCGATGCTGTTTTTCATCAACTATTTGTCGTTGCGCCAGTCGGTGACGCCGGATCGCCTGCTCGGGCGCGTGACTTCGACGATGATTTTCCTGTCGATCGCAATGGCGCCGGCGGGTTCGCTGGTCGGCGGGCTGATGGGTGAGGCGTTCGGCCTGCGCACCACCATCGCCGTGTCCGGAATCGGTGGCTTGCTGCTGGCGCTGGCGCTGGTGCGGTTTTCGCCGTTGATGGAGATGAAAAAACTGCCAACGCCGGTGCCGGCCCCCGCGCATACGCCGGAAATGGCGGCGGAATAACCGCCAATGACGATGGCCAAATCCAAAACTTGTTCCCGCCGCATCCAACAGGCATATTGAATGTCAATCGGCCTGCTGCCCATGCAGCGAGCGCCTGAACACCAACGGGGAGAGTGAAAATGGATTTTGGAACCTCAATGCTCGCGATCGTGGCAACAGTAGCCTCGATGGGTGTGCCGGTACTGATCGTCGGCATGGTCCTCTGGTACAAATCGCGCAGAACGCGTTTGATGCACGAGACCGCCGTGCGCCTTGCCGAAAAAGGCCAGGCCGTTCCGCCCGAACTGTTTCTGGGCCGCGAACAACCCTATTCCGATCTGCGCCGCGGCGTGGTGCTGATGGCCGCCGGTATCGCCTTGTGCATTGCCCTGAATCAGCTGGGCGTCGCCTGGACCATCGGCCTGATCCCGCTGTTCATGGGACTGGGTTATGTGCTGGTGTGGAAACTGGAATCGCGCAGTATCAAGGGCGACGGGACGTCGACTTAAACCATAATTTCTGCCCGCCCCCGCTTGCCCCGCATGGCTTTTGTCGCGCCTGAAGCCCGCTCGGCTTCTGTCGGCTTCACCGACAGTGATCTGATCGCGCGCGTGATACGCGACGATGACCGCAACGCCTTTGCCGAACTGGTGCGACGCCACCAATCCGTGCTGCGCGCCAGCCTGCGCAAAATGACCGGCGGACAATTTGAACTCGCCGACGATATCGCGCAGGAAACCTTCATCCTCGCCTGGAAAAACATCCGCCATTTTCGCTTCGAGGCCAAATTCTCAACCTGGCTGTACCGCATTGCCTTCAACGCCTGGCAGTCCGAGGTACGCAAGAAGCACGAGTTGCTGATGGATGAAGACAAGATGCCGGAGCCCGAGCCGGTCGAGTCGGAAGCCGCGCACACCGGCATGCGGCGCGATCTGGCGCGCGCCATGGAAGGCCTGACTGACGGCGAACGCAACACCATCCTGCAGTGTTACTACAACGATCTTTCGCATGACGAGGCCGCCTATGTGCTCGGCATGCCGCTGGGCACGGTGAAAACCAATATACTCAAAGCCAAGGAAAAAATGCGCGCCACGCTGGCCGCGTACGAATCCGAAGGCAAAGGAATGGCCGCATGAATACTCCATATGATTCCCTTGAGGTGCTGCTCAGGGATGACGCCGCCGCAGCGGGCGATGCTTATATCGACGATGCCGGTTTCACCGCGCGTGTCGTCGGTGCCCTGCCCGCGCGCCGCCACGTCTCACGCGCCATTCGCATCGGCGTGCCATTTACCTTCGCGATGGTCTCCGCGACCATCGTAATGTGTTGTACCGCGGCCGGCAGCCTCGCTGTCGACGCCTTTATGGACCTCGCCACCGAAACCATGACCGCCAACGCGGTCGGGTTGTTGCTGATCATCGCCGTGGTTATTGCCGTCTCGGTTGCCAGCATCACCGCCGACGCCTGAGCTGGCGCGCGACCTCATTCGCAAAAATTGACGCACGTCATCAGCGTTTTTCGCAGATATGTACATGCTATGTGGCATAAATAAATAGCTGAATGCGCCCAAGCGCATCGACTACATTAAAAAGCGATGGTTCGCCGCGGGGACGGACTATCTCATCCGGAGAGAGACATGAGTGCAAGCGCAATAGAAATCCCCGTTCCCAAGCTGGCGGTAAACCGCTGGCTGCAATTGTTCGCCGGCATTGTCTGCATGGCGATGATTGCCAACCTGCAATATGGCTGGACCCTGTTCGTGCAGCCGATGGACGACAAGTATCATTGGGGCCGCGCCGCGATCCAGGTCGCGTTCACGATTTTCGTGCTGACCGAAACCTGGCTAGTGCCGATCGAGGGCTATCTGGTCGATAAATTCGGCCCGCGCCCGGTGGTGATGTTCGGCGGCATTTTTGTCGGTATTGCCTGGGTCATCAACTCGTTTGCGGATTCACTGCCCCTGCTTTATCTGGGCGCCGCGATCGGCGGTATTGGCGCCGGTGCGGTTTACGGTACCTGCGTCGGTAACGCGCTGAAATGGTTTCCGGATCGCCGTGGTTTGGCGGCAGGCTTGACCGCTGCCGGCTTCGGTATGGGCTCCGCAGTGACCATCATCCCGATTCAGGCGATCATCCAGTCGATGGGCTACCAAACGGCCTTCCTGTACTTCGGCATCGGCCAGGGCGTAGTGGTATTCCTGGTGTCGTTCGGCTTGCTGGCGCCGAAGAAATCCGACGTACCGCAAAAAGCCCTGGTCCTCCAGTCCTCGCGCGACTACACCTGGAAAGAGATGATCAAAACGCCAACGTTCTGGGTAATGTATGCCATGTTCGTGATGATGGCGGCGGGTGGGTTGATGGCGACGGCACAGTTGGGGCCGATTGCGAAAGATTTCAAAATCGCCAACATTCCCGTCTCCATCCTCGGCCTGACGCTGCCGGCGCTGACCTTCGCCCTGTCCATCGATCGGGTGCTGAATGGCGTCACCCGTCCTTTCTTTGGCTGGGTCTCGGACCATATCGGCCGGGAAAACACCATGTTCATCGCCTTCGGTATCGAAGCCATCGGTATTGTTCTGTTGAGCGAATTCGGTCACGATCCGGTTATGTTCGTGTTGCTGACCGGCATGGTGTTCTTCGCCTGGGGTGAGATTTACAGCCTGTTCCCCTCCACCTGCGGCGATAGCTATGGCTCCAAATTCGCAGCGACCAATGCAGGGTTGCTGTACACCGCCAAAGGAACCGCGTCGCTGCTGGTACCCTTTACCAGCGTAATTACCGCCGCTACCGGCAGCTGGCAGGCAGTGTTCTATCTCGCCGCCGCGCTGAATGCGATTGCGGCAATCATGGCGCTTGCGGTATTGAAGCCGATGCGAACCAAAATGGCGCTGTCACAAAAGCCGAACGGATCGTAACCACGATTTGCTTCATGATTGACAAAAATGCCGCTCGCAAGAGCGGCATTTTTTATGGCCGGCAGTACCTCAAGGCATAATGGCGGCTGCCTGCCCAACTCTATCGCCTTCCATGTCCGAACCGCTTGACCCCCTCACACCCCTGCGCCTGTCCAAACTGATGTCCGAACGCGGCCTCTGTTCACGACGCGAAGCTGATGAGTACATCGAGCGCGGCTGGGTCTATGTCGACGGCGTGCGCATTTCCGAGCTCGGCACCAAGGTGCTGCCCACCGCGCAGGTGAAGCTCGATAAACAGGCCGCCGCGCGCCAGGAGCGGCGGATCACGATTCTGATGAATAAGCCCATCGGCTATGTGTCCGGCCAGGCTGAATCCGGCCACCTGCCCGCCAGCGTGCTGGTCACCGAAGAGCGCCACGCCAACACCGACAAAACCCCCTTCCTCGCCCAACATGCGCGCGGCCTCGCCCCCGCCGGTCGCCTCGATATCGATTCCACCGGCTTGCTGGTGCTGACGCAGGACGGACGCATTGCCAAGACCTTGATCGGTGAGAATTCCGGCATCGACAAGGAATACCTGGTGCGGGTCGAAGGCACGCTCTCACCCGCCGATCTGAAGCGCCTCAACCACGGCCTCTCGCTCGACGGCCAGGCGCTGAAGCCCGCCATCGTCAAATGGCAGAATGACGACCAGCTCAATTTCATTTTGCGCGAAGGTAAAAAGCGGCAGATTCGCCGTATGTGCGAGATGGTGGGCTTGAAAGTGCTGGGACTAAAGCGCATTCGCATCGGCCGCGTGCGGCTGCATGATTTGCCGATGGGGCAGTGGCGGTTTTTGAAGGCGGATGAGGAGTTTTAGGCTGCTTAATTATTGAGCAGTTGTGCCGCGGGCAGAAAATCAAACTCAAGCACTGGCGCGGCTTTCGGAGCAAAAGTGCTTGGGAAAGCTCGCC
>JANMXS010000166.1:0-2719 GCA_031394335.1 Burkholderiales bacterium | reverse complement strand
CCAGCTTCTTGCCCTCGAATTCTTCGAAATTTCCCAGCCACCATTCATCGACCGGCTCGGTCAGCCACAGCACCTCGATGCCCTTTTTCTTGAACACTTCCAGATGCGGACTGTTCTTTGCCGCGGCAAAGCTGTCGGCGGTGGCGTAGTAAATTTTTTCCTGGCCATGCTTCATGCGCGCCACATAATCGGTGAACGATACCGTCTGCGCATCGTCGGCATCTTGCGTGGAGGCGAAGCGGCACAGCTTGGCGATGCGTTCGCGGTTAGGCGCGTCCTCGCCGATGCCTTCCTTGAACACGCGGCCAAACGCTTTCCAGAACGTCGCGAATTTTTCCGGGTGGTTTTCGGCCAGGTCTTCGAGCAGGCCCAGAATCTTTTTCACGCAACCGCTCTTGATCGCATCGACATCGCGCGATTGCTGCAGGATTTCACGCGAGACATTCAGCGGCAGATCATTGGAATCGACCACGCCTTTGACAAAGCGCAAATAGCGCGGCAACAGCTGCTCGGCGTCGTCCATGATGAACACGCGCCGCACATACAATTTGATGCCGTGTTTGCGCTCGCGATCCATCATGTCGAACGGCGCCTTGGTGGGAATATAGAGCAATGAGGTGTATTCCTGCTTGCCTTCCACCCTGGAATGCGTCCAGCCCAGCGGTTTTTCCCAGTCGTGCGAGACGTGCTTGTAAAAATCGTCGTACTGCTCGTCGGTGATCTCGCTCTTGGCGCGGGTCCACAAGGCGCTGGCGCGGTTGACGGTCTCGTCTTCAGACGTGACCACGTTGGCGCTCTTTTCCTTATCCCATTCGGTTTTTTTCATCATGATCGGCATCTGGATGTGATCAGAGTATTTGCGAATGATCGACTTGAGCTGCCAGTCGTCGAGAAATTCCTTGGCGTCATCCTTCAGGTGCAGGGTAACCTCGGTGCCGCGCGTGGCTTTCTCAACGGCTTCAAGGGTGAATTCACCGTCACCGGTCGATTCCCAGCGCACCGCTTCGCTGGCAGGCGTGCCGGCACGGCGCGTGACCAGCGTGACCCGGTCGGCGACGATGAATGCCGAATAAAAACCCACGCCAAACTGGCCGATGAGATGCGCGTCTTTTTTCTGGTCGCCGGTAAGTTGGGAGAAAAATTCCTTGGTGCCGGATTTGGCGATGGTGCCGATATTGGCGATCACTTCCTCGCGCGACATGCCGATGCCGTTATCGGCGATGGTGATGGTGCCTGCCGCATTGTCCACACTGATGCGGATTTTCAGTTCGCTGTCGTTTTCGAATAGCGTGCCGTTGGTCACTGCCTCGAAGCGCAATTTGTCGCAGGCATCGGAGGCATTCGAAATCAGCTCGCGCAGAAAAATTTCGCGATTCGAATACAGCGAGTGGATCATCAGTTGCAGCAGCTGCTTGACCTCGGTTTGAAAATTGAGGGTTTCTTTTGGTGACTGTGTTTGTGTGGTGCTCATGGAATCTCCCGGTATATTTGGCGCAGGCGCTGAAAGTACTGGTTGTTGGCTGCGCCCGACTTGCCTACGGCAAATGCGGTTGGCGCCGCGCTTTTCAAGCGTTGCCCGGAGATTTTTCTGTGTCGGCCCGGCATTGACGCAACTATGCCTTGGGCGGGTTCCCAATGCTGCGTGCCTCGCGAATGATTTTTCATTGAACATCAAGGCTTTAGGCCACGCGACCACGCAACGGGAGTTGGCCGGGAAATTCTCGCAATGTCCCATTTTTCGAATGCAATGAACTTATCGGCAGGGACCGCACTCTATTCATCAGTTGTTGCCGGCCTCGATTTCTCACATCGCGCAATCGGGATCATTCCGGCCAGTTGTGTGTTGTCCTGTTGAGTGAGAGTTGTTTTTTAGCCCCGGGCAACCGGGGCTTTTTCTTGGGCAGCGCTGCCTGGCATCACTTTGCATCAACCTGCGAACAGGCTGACAATGCCGCATGGAGACCTTCTCGGCATTGATCGATACCTACGGCTACCTGGCGGTGTTCATTGGCGCCCTGCTGGAAGGCGAAACCGTTCTGGTGATGGCTGGATTCGCTGCGCAACGCGGCTATCTCCAGCTACCGGTCGTGATCGCGGTGGCCTTTATTGGCGGCTTTATCGGCGATCAGCTGTTTTTCTTCCTCGGCCGCCGCCATGGCCATAGAATCGTGGCCCGCTTCCCGGCGATGGCACAGCGCGTCGCCATTGTCGATGGCTTGCTGAGCCGCTACCACGCACCGCTGATTTTCGGCATCCGCTTCATGTATGGCTTGCGCATCGTCGGCCCGATCGCGCTGGGCATGGGTACGGTATCAGCCGGCAAATTCTTCATCTTCAACCTGCTCGGCGCATTCGTCTGGGCGATTTTGATCGCCGGCGCCGGCTTCCTGTTCGGCCAGACCCTTGAACTGGTGCTGCATGACATCAAGCAATATGAACTGTGGGGCCTGGGCGCGATCGTGCTGATCAGCGGGGCGCTGTGGCTGGCCTATCGCGGCAAACGCCGATGAGCGCGTGACCGCACGACAAGTGATACCGCGCTTTAACTATTGCCCGGCGCTATTTTTCCGCTGCCGGCGACACGTAGATGGCGAGGCCGTGTCCGATCTTGTTATTGATCGAGGCGGACAGGCCGGTACCGTAAGCGGTGTTGCCCCCGAAACCGCCGACTCCCCCGCCGATGCCGCCGGTACTGGCGCTGCCGGCGCCTTGCAACAGG